>JADLCG010000127.1 GCA_020847355.1 Anaerolineales bacterium
GAGAAATTGTCAGCTTGAGAAAAAGCGCTTGAAACAAAACCCCAGCCCAGAGCGGAAGAAAAGCGGCGCTGTATGCGATTGCGAATCCTGCTCCAGCGGCGAGAAAAATCCCAATGAGGAGAATCAAAATCCCATACAGAAATTCTAAAAAAGAATTTTTTTGCGGGCGGAATTTTAACAAGAAACGAATCGAATTCCCCATCCACGCGGTGGGATGAAAACGGTTGGGCGGGTCGCCGAATAATAAATCGAACGCGAGCGCGAAAAATAAGATCATGCGGCGGATAAAGATTCGGTCAACGCTTGGCGCACGGCGCGCGCGATCAGCCAGCCAATCGTGGTGACGGGACCCGCATAGGCTTGCGAAGTTCCAACGCCTGTGCAAGCGACAGTGACGGTATCGGTGGAAGTGCCTGTGGCGGAAGCGCCATCAGGTGTGAGAATATTTCTTTCTTTCAAAATGGCGGTCTTTGCTTCGGTGGCAGTGATGACGGCGTTCAGCATGGCGGCGCGGGTGAGGTTGGCATTTAATAAGAGGATGATATTGATCGTGCCGGGGCGATATGAAAAGGGCGGCGTAATGCCGGCGGATGAAGCGTTGCTCACGCCTGCGGTGATCAATGCGCCGGCGCTTAAGCCTTCCGCTTCAAAAAACGCCAAGCGGACTTTTCGTAATTTGACGGCGGTGATCAAGCCGACAAAGGCTTCGTTGACGTTTCTTTCTTTGGCGAAAGCGCGCAACCAAGCTTTTGGATTTTTGCAATAAAAATTTTTATCCACATTGACGTTGAGGATATGGCGCGCGCGCGCATATCCGCCGCCGACAACGGCTGAAGATAAAGCGCTGAGCGGCGCGGCGCTTTGCACATGGACGACTTCATCCGTTTGAGAGATCGAGATGTTTTGAATAGGTAGGTTCATTGGATTGTAAAGAAAATCAAGACGAACATTTCAACAGCGGTGGTAACTGTGCCGTAAATATCGCCCGTGAGTCCGGGGATTAAGCGCATAACGTAAAAACAAATCAACGCGGCGATAACAGCGGAGCCAAACATCAAAAAGAAACTAAGCGGACTAGAAACGAAGAAGCAGGTAATTGCCGTTATCAAGGTGGCGATGATAATTTCTTTAACCCCAACATTTCTTTTCATTTCAATGCCAAGGCCATCTTCGCGGGCATAGGGAAAGAAGTAAATGATCAAAGGCGAAGCCCATCTGCCTAACGTGGGCGCCAGAATTAAGGCGGAAAAAAGATTCGTAGATGCGCTCAACGCGGCGTATTGCGTCAGCAAAACTAAAATTCCGCCCGCCACGCCAAACGCGCCCATGCGCGAATCTTTCATAATTTCCAAACGGCGTTCGGGCGTGAAGCCGCCGAACAAACCGTCGCAGGTATCCATGAAACCATCGAGATGAAAAGCGCGGGTGAAGATGATCCACGCGAATAACGTGACGGCGGCAGAAACTGAAACGGGCAAGATCAATTGAGCGAAATAATTGACGGCATATAACAAAAAGCCCACAACGATTCCGACCAGCGGAAACCAAGCAACGGCGCGTCCCATCTCTTGCGAGGTGAACATACGCCGAATGAGAGTCGGGAAAATAGTTAGGAATTGAAAAGCGGCGATGATTGGAATCATGGGTAATTAGGGATTAGGTAGTTGGGGATTAATTTTCTTTTTGACTAACATTCGCTTCGCCAAAGGTTGCCATCTCGCTTAAAATTTTGCAAGCCGCTTCCGCCAGTGAAATGCCCAGAGCCGCGCCCGTGCCTTCGCCGAGGCGCAGATCCAAATCGAGCAATGGTTTTACATTCAACCATGCCAACATCAAAGCGTGACCGTTCTCTTTGGAGCGATGCGCGAAAATCAAATAATCTTTACACGCCGGCGCCAACGTCACGGCGAGCATTGCGGCGGCAGTAGAAATAAATCCATCCACCAGCACGGGAATATTTTTGGAAGCCGCGCCCAGCAGAACGCCCGCCAGCCCGCCAATTTCAAAGCCGCCAACTTTGGTCAACACATCCAAACCATCTTTTGCGTTTGGTTTATTGATCTGCAAACTTTTTTCAATCGCCGAAATTTTTCGTTTGAGTCCCGCATCGTCCACGCCCGTGCCGCGCCCGGCAATTTTTTCAGGCGCAACATTCATCAACGCGCAAGCAATTGCGGCGGAGGGAGTCGTATTGCCGATGCCCATATCGCCCGTGCCGAGGATGTCTGCGCCGTTGGCGATTTCACTTAATGCGATTTCGATTCCGCTTTGAATAGCTTCTTCCGCCTGTGCGCGCTTCATGGCTGGACCTTGCGCCTGATTCTGCGTCCCCAAGCCAACGCTCCGCCGAATCAGTTTTTCGTCAGCCGTTGGAATTTCATTCGCCACGCCCATATCCACCACGACAACTTTCGCGCCGATATGCTTCGCCAGCACATTGATCGCCGCGCCGCCGTGCAGAAAATTCAAGACCATTTGCGGAGTCACCGCTTGCGGAAAAGCGCTCACGCCTTCGGCAACCACGCCATGATCGCCCGCCATCACGATAATGGTTTTATTTTTGATCTGCGGAAATTGTTTGCCCGTAATGCCCGCCAGTTGAATCGAAAGTTCTTCCAGCCTGCCTAAACTACCCGCAGGTTTGGTCAATTGATTTTGCCGCTCCCGCGCAAATTGCATTGCGGATTCGTTCAACGGTTGTATTTCTATATTCATTCTGCCGCCTTCGCTTAAAATTCAATTCCAGCTTGCGCTTGAACGCCCTGCTGGTAATGATGTTTGATCTCGCTTGCGTCCATAACGTAATCCGCCAATTCTAAAAATACGGCTGGCGCATCGCGGCCGGTAACGATCAAGCGCAACGCTTGAGGCTTGTTCGCTTTGAGCCAGTCCGCCGCTTCTGCGGCATTCAGCCAACCAAAGTGAAATGGGAACGTGAATTCGTCCAATACAAGCAGGTCATCTTCGCCGCCAAGAATGCGCGCTTTGGCTTGTTCCCAAGCTTGCGCGGCAAGCGTGGCGCTTTGTGCCAGATCTGCGCTTTGCCAGGTGCACCCATCGCCAAGTTGCAGGATTTCAATTTCCAGGTGTTGCGCCGTCAGATATTCGCCATAACCCGCTTCTGGGCTTTTCATAAATTGCAACATCGCCACGCGCAAGCCCTGCCCCCAGGCGCGGAGCATCACCCCTAAAGCGACGGTCGTTTTACCTTTGCCATTGCCTGTGTAAACCGCAAGCCAGCCTTGCTTCATCTTAGAAATCAATGCCGGCTTGCGCGACAATGCCTTGATTGAAAGGATGTTTAATTTCTTTCATCTCGGTCACTAAGTCCGCATATTCGATCAATTCAGCGGGCGCGTCGCGTCCGGTAATGATCAAATGCACATCTTTAGGTTTGTTGGCTTTGAGCCAGTCAATAACTTCATTTGTATCCAGCCATTTGAAAGCCAACGTGTAAGTGAATTCGTCCAGCACGATCACGTCATATTTGCCGCTGGTGATTTTCTCTTTAGCGACTTCCCAACCATCCACAGCGCGGGCAATCGTTTCATCCATATCTTTGGAAGTCCAAGTAAAACCGTCGCCTTTGGCAAACCAATCAATGCCCAGTTTTTTGGCGGCTTTAATCTCGCCCCATTGCCCCGTCTCCGCTTTGATGAATTGCACAACGCAAGTATCAAACCCGCGCCCCCACGCTCTAAAGATCACGCCAAACGCGGCGGTGCTTTTGCCCTTGCCGTTGCCCGTGTTGACCATCACCAACCCTTGCTTTACTTTTTTACCCATTACTTCATCCTTTCAGTTGATAAGCCTGGCACGATCAATGGCGCGCCCGTTTCGGGATGCCGAATGATATACACAGGCACGTTATAAATTGAATTCAAAATTTCGGCGGTCAAGGTCTCTTGCGGATTGCCCGCCACGCACAACGCCCCGTTCTGCACAATCGCAATCCGATCCGCGAATAAAGAAGCGAGGTTCAAATCATGGAGCGCCACTAAAACCGTGAGATTCTTTTCGCGCGCTTGTTGTTTTACCAATTGCAACAGATCAATTTGATGACGAATATCCAAATGCGCGGTCGGCTCGTCCATCAGCAAAATCGGCGTGGCTTGCGCCAAGGCGCGCGCCAGCAAAATGCGTTGTTGTTCGCCGCCAGACATTTGATCCATGCGTTTTTCGGCAAGCTGGAGTCCATCCACTTGTTCTAAAGCCAGACGCGCCAACGCTTCATCCTTAACTGAAGCCTGTCCTAAAAAATTCAAATAGGGCGTACGCCCAAGCAGAACTGTTTCCCATGCCGTGAATGCTGGCGGAAGCGAAACTGCTTGCGGCACCACCGCCATCTCGCGGGCGCGTTGCATTGAATCTAACTTAGTCACGTCTTTGCCATTCGCTTGGATGCTTCCGCTTTGGATGGGAAGCACGCCGCTGATCGTGCGAATCAACGTGGATTTTCCCGCGCCGTTCGGTCCGATCAGCGCGACAATTTCGCCCGCGTTCACCGTCAAGTTAATTTCACTCAATACTTTGCGCGCGCCGTAAAAAACAGAGAGCCGTTCGATCTGCAACATCTTATCTGCCCTCAAACACGAGATACCAAAACAAAGCGATCTCTTGAGCGTTCTGATCTAACCCGCGATATAAATATTGATCGAAGCCGCCCAACTCAAAACCAATTTTTTTATACAAATTACAAGCGGGTACATTATTATTTTGCGTTTCCAACATCACCCCAGGGAAGCCCTGCGTTTGCGCCCAAGCCAGCGCCCGCGCTAACAAAGCGCGCCCCACGCCCTGTTTTCTAAACTCAGCTTGCACAACAAGATCGTTGATATAAGCGAAGCCATTCCACCACTTGATTACGTCAATTTGTCCAGCCAATTTTCCATTCCCATAAGCCAGAAAGATGATCTTCGCGGAATTATCCAAGAAAGACTCAACGTTCATTTCTTCATCGGCAAGCGGATATGCTTTTTGATACGGCGCAACCGGCACGGCGGTATAGGTCAGCTTGCCGTTGTGCAGATTCAATTCCAAGTGCGCCTGCACGAGAAAAGCGCCGTCGCATTGATTGACATCCTGCAGGTTGGCTGTACTTAATGGCTGAATTTCGAGCATTACCAAAATCCTTGGTTTTTTGCGCGGCGCAAGATCCATAAAAAGAAAGGCGCGCCCGCCAAAGCGGTGACAATGCCAACGGGTATTTCTTGCGGCGCGAGAATGACGCGCGAGATCACGTCTGCGATTAACAACACAAACGCCCCGCCCACTAAACTCAACGACAATAACTTGCGATAATCCGCGCCGACCCACATCCGCATCAGGTGCGGGACGACCAACCCGACGAAGCCGATAATGCCCGAGAAAGAGACCGAAGCCGCAGTTACGAGCGAAGCGGCGATCAAGATCAACGTGCGTGTGCGCGTGACATTCAAGCCTAATTGCTGGGCTTGGTCGTCGCCAAATTGTAATAAGTTTAATGCGTAGCCGCTACTCAATAAGGTGATCACGCCCAACGCGATGAAAGGCAGAATCGCGAGGATGGAAGTCCAGCCGTTTTGAATGGAGCCGCCGAGCAACCAGCCTAAGGCGCGGCGCATTTCGTCGCTGGAACGCAACATCAAAAAGGAAGTGAGCGACGTGGCAAACGATGAAACCGCCACGCCCGCCAAAATCAAATTGGTGGTTGGCACGGTATGCCCAATGCGGGCGATTGCATACACCAACGCCACCGTCAATAACGCCGTAGCAAACGCGGCAAGCGGAACGATGAACAACCCCCAAAACGAATACGAACGCTGAAAGGACATCGCCACCACCGCGCCCAGCCCCGCGCCCGAAGCAATGCCAATCAGGTATGGGTCTGCCAGCGGATTGCGAAACAGCCCTTGATATGAAGCGCCGCTAATGCCCAAGCCCGCGCCAGTTAATAAAACCAAAGCGGTGCGCGGCAGGCGGATCTTCCATAGAATCGCAACCGCCGTTTCTGCGCCGCGCCCAATTAATGTATTCCAAATTTCGAGCGGAGATAGAAAAACCGAACCAATGCCAATGCTCAGCACAATGGCAAAAATCAAAAGCGCAAAACAAATCAGAAACGGTGTATAACGCATAATACTTATGCGTGGGCATGAAAGCTTCATGCCCACGCCAAAAAACTATTTGAACAATTCAGGATGTAACAATTTTGCCATTTCTTCCAACGCATCCACCAAACGCGGACCAGGTCGAGTGGCGAGGTCTGGATTGAATGGATAAATGGCGTTATTTTTCACGGCGGTAATCGCATCCCAACCCGTGCGCGCGGCGACGGATTCAACCGTTACGCCATACAACGCGTCGCCGAGCAAAATCACCTGCGGATCGGCTTTCACCAATTCTTCCGAGCTGATTTGCGCCCATTCACCCGCTAATGCCGCGCCGACATTTGTGCCGCCAGCGTTGGTAATCAAAAAGTCAATGAACGTGCCAGCGCCTGTCGTCCAGGGTTTCAACGGGTCAGTTCCGTCTAATTCGTAGAAAACAGGAATCGGCGTAGAGAGCGAGGCGGTCTTTTCTTGCACGGCGGCAACGCGCGTCTTCAAAGCGTCAATGGATTCAGTCGCATCCTGCCCGGTGAGCGCGGCGACCACTTCAATATTTTTGTATAAACCCTCAAAGTCTTTGGGGTTGGGCAAAGAATAAACAGTCAGCCCTAAATCCTCTAAAGATTTTACCAATTCGGGCGCGTTCAATTCAGAAGCGAGGACTAAATCCGGCTTGAGAGCAACAATCGCTTCGACGTTGAAATCGCCCATCGAGCCGCCCACGCTTTCCACATCTTTAACTTCGGCGGGGAAATCGGAAAGTTCATCGCGCCCGACCACTTGATCGCCTGCGCCGATGAAATATAAAATTTCGGTGTTGGATGGAGAAAGCGAGACAATGCTGGTAGCTGGGGCGGATAAAGTGACTTCACGACCCAAACCGTCCACTGCGGAAATTTCAGCAGGGACTTCGCTCACGGGCGCTTCGGTGACGGGCGCTTCAGTCACTACGGGGACGGCTGGTTCAGTTACAGGGGCAGTTGCCACCACTGCAGGAGAGCCGCAAGCCGCAACAAACAAAGCCAGCAAAATAGTTAAAAAGAAAGTTTTACGAAACATGTTTTATCCTTAAGAGTAATTAAACCTGACAGGTTGTAAATTTATTTTGGTATCCAGTCATTTTGCTTTAAACCCTGCCAGGTTTTTTATGACGAGAATCAAAATCCCCAGCAAGGCTGGGGAGGCGTTGGAGAGGCAATCCGAATAATTAGCCGTCTTCCACCTCCTTTCCGCGAGAGTGTGGCAAACAGACCAAAGGCGGGCGACCTGACTTAGTTAGTTTTGGAGTTGGTTAGTTCGCTGATTTATCAGTTGAATTATTCAACGCATAAACCAAGTAACCACTTAACTAACTTCACAGTTGCGGGACAGTGTTGGAATTGCGCCAACTTCGCCGCGCTTTGATCTTTAATTTGTTGGTGGCATTGTATGCGCTTGAGGCTGAGTCGTCAATGCTTTAACTTAGGGCTATTGCATTTGGATTTTTATCCGCTAATCTGCGCGATTTTTTTAGAAAGATTAGCAGATTCCGAAGCTAAATCACCAGAGGTCGGGCTTCAAGATTTTCAAATGCGATTAGCGCTGGAGAGCGCCTTCGGGAAGCGAGATGTCCAAAGATGTCTGGTTAAAACGAGCGAGCGATTGCCGTATTTGGCAATCGCTCGCTTTTATCTATTTATATCCTGCGCTATTATGGCAACGGCAAATTGAAAGTTCTTTGGATGAAGACAGCCATCTGCGCGCGGGTGACAGGCTCGTTGGGGCAGTAATTCC
>JADLCG010000128.1 GCA_020847355.1 Anaerolineales bacterium
CCGCATTGGTGCATCAATTTGAAATTCCGGTGTTTGCGATCAAAGGCGAAGATAAGGTTACTTACTTCAAACACATTCGCGCCGCTTTGGAACACATGCCCCACATGACTCAAGACGATGGCGCCGACCTCGTTTCCTCCCTCTTCTTCATCGAAATGGGTCGCTTTGAAAAACTCGAACCCTCTCTCGCCGCTTGGGCGAAGGGCTTGAAAGAAGAAGAACGCAAACAAATGTTGAAGAACGTCATCGGCGGAACGGAAGAAACCACCACCGGCGTTATCCGCCTCAAGGCGATGGAAAAAGACGGCGTTTTGAAATTCCCGGTGATCGCGGTGAACGATGCGCTCACCAAACATCTCTTTGATAATCGCTATGGCACTGGTCAATCCACAGTGGATGGCATTATCCGCGCCACCAACGTTCTGTTGGCTGGTAAAAACTTTGTCGTCGCTGGCTACGGCTGGTGCGGACGCGGTTTAGCTTCCCGCGCGCGCGGCATGGGCGCGCAGGTGATCGTCACCGAAACCGATCCGATGAAGGCGCTCGAAGCCGTGATGGATGGCTTCCAGGTTATGCCGATGACCGACGCTTCTAAAATCGGCGACGTGTTCTGCACCGTCACCGGCGATGTGAACGTGTTGGATAAACATCATTTTGAAGTGATGAAGGACGGCGCAATTGTCGCTAACTCCGGTCACTTCAACGTGGAAATTAACATCCCCGCTTTGGAAGCCATGAGCAAAGGCGCGCCCACTTTAGTCCGCCCGTTTGTGGATCAATACCTCACCAAAGACGGACGCAAGATCAACATCCTCGGCGAAGGCCGTTTGATCAACCTCGCTTCTGCCGAAGGTCATCCCGCTTCCGTGATGGATATGTCCTTCGCCAACCAAGCCTTAGCCGCCGAATACATGGCGAAGAATGCCGATAAATTGGAGAAGAAGGTTTATTCCGTCCCAACGGATATTGATAACGAAATCGCCCGCCTTAAACTCGAATCCATGGGCGTGAAGATTGATCTCCTCACCGCTGAACAACTTCACTATCTCAACTCTTGGGAAGAAGGCACCTAAACCGAAGGATGAATTCGGAAGGTTGAAGTATGAAAAGTCCTGCAATAAGTTTGCAGGACTTTTTTTGTTATAAGATTTTGTTCTTTACCAATGTTTCCAAATACACAGCTTGTTTTTTTCCAACCAATCGCGCCAAGCGTGGCGCTTCAAAAATCAATTGTTTTATTTTTCGTAATGGATAAACCAAACACTCGGTTACATCTTGCAAGTCTTCAAATACTACCAAGCATACCCAAGCATCAGGCATATCTAAAATTGGGTCGCGGCGTTCGGGTGAATCTTGAAACGTCCAAGAAACATCATAACGATTTCCAGCGGACCGTCTTTGAGTCTTCACCGCCACATCCAGCCCGTTGACTTTTAAATCTGCCGCCCAAGATTTTCTCCGCGCCTCATACACGCCGTAATCGGGTCCTTCCACTTGGCATTCTCTACTCTGAAAAATAATCCGCACAGCCTCTTCGCCAAGTTTGCTCACAAAATGATCGTCTTGAATCTTGTTCTGAGTGGATTGATTGCTATCTTTGTAATTCACGGTTGAAGCGACAGCCTTCGCAAATTCAGACGCTCTTTGCTTTGCATCTTCGGGAATTTGAATTACTTGCGGCGTTTTGAAAGTAGTCATAAAAACCTATTGCTTGTTTAGCGCAAATACATAATCAGGATGAGTATAACCCTCAAACATTACATTGCTTTCATGAGTCATTCCAAGTTTTTCAGCTACTCGAATAGAAGCGCTATTTTCTGGGTCAATCGTAGCAATCAATCTTGATAAATTTAAATGGTTGAAAGCATAATCTTTTACGGCTTGCGTCGCTTCACTTGCATAGCCTGACCCCCATCTTGAACGAGCCAAGCGATAACCAATTGCCACTTCGTGCTTTCCATTCACATCTGGAACATAAAATAAACCGCAATATCCAATCACTTCATTTGTGCTTTGTTCAACAATGATATAAGCGCCAAAGCCATGTTTTTCATAACTTTCTATGCGGGCATGAATCCATTCTTGCGCTTGTTCTTTTGTTTGAACGCCATTTCCAAAGCGCATTACTTCTTCGTCTCCAAAAATGTGATGATGCAACGCATCAACGTCTGTATTTTGGACTTCCCTTAAAATTAATCGTTTTGTTCGTAACTGGAAACTGTTCACTGTTAGCTGTTCACTAATCACTTTTCACTTATCAATACTCTCCACTCTTCAATAGATAGCGTTTCTGCCCGCCGCATAAAATCAATCCCTGTAGAAGTGAGCAGTGCTTCTGCTTCTTGTGTTGAAATATGCAAACCCGAAGAAAGCGAGTTTCTCAATGTTTTTCTTTTTTGACTAAACCCGGCTTTGATAAATTTGAAAAATTTATTTAATAAATCTTTTTCAATCAAAGGTTTGGGGTAAATCTCAATTCGTAAAATCGCCGAATCTACTTTGGGCGCGGGGTGAAAAGCGTTGGCTGGAATTTTTGAAATCAGGCTGGGCTTGCCGTACACTTGCACGCTCAACGCCAATAAACTTAAATCTCCCGCTGAAGCGCAAATTCGTTCGGCTACTTCTTTTTGAATCGTCAAAACAATTCGGCGCGGCTTTAATTCACTTTCTAGCAGATGACGAATGATTGCAGAAGTAATGTTGTATGGAATATTCGCGGCGACGATATAATTTTCTTGTTGAATTAAATCTGAAATCTTTAAGTCAAGAATATCTCCGTGAACGATGGTCACATTTTGATAAGGCTTGAGGACTGCCCGAAGCGGGGCAAGCAGGTCTGGGTCCAGTTCGACCGCCGTCACTTGTTTGGCGGCGACTGCTAAATAGCGCGTCAAACTGCCTAAGCCGGGTCCAATTTCAAGGACAGAATCGTCATTTTGAATTTCTGCCGCCGTGGCGATTTTTCGCAAAATGTTTTCGTCCTGCAAAAAATTTTGCCCCAGGGCTTTATCGGCGCGCAAACCGTATTGTTTTAAAACGGCGGCGGCGTTCAACGGCGCGACTGACGAAAAATGATTCACTCGCAAACCACGCTAACTGCGTCTTCTTCCGATTCTTCGATGGAAGCGCTTTGGCTGGGCCAGGTTCCGGCTTGAAATTGCGCCACATAGTTACGCAAGATATTGAAATCCACATCCCAGACGAAAACGCGCTTGTTGAAGACGGGATCCATGATGCGCGTTTCTTTGAATAGCTCCTGCGGAAAACTGGCGAAGGTGATGTTTTCGGGCTTTATTTTTGTGCCCAAACAAGCCAGTTGACTTAACTGTTGCGGGGTCATATCCGTGAAAATATTATCTTGAAATGAGGCGAGCAATTCGGGGATTTGCGTAACCACCTCCGGACTAGAAAGTTTTTTGCGTAACGAGCAAAGGACTAGGTTTTGATTGTCCACGCGCGCGAACACGCCTTCGGTGCGACTGCGCGCCACCTTCAAAGCCTGATCGCCGTTGAGGTGATGCTTGCCAATATCCAAGCCGGTGCTATCGGCATATTCTTCGTTAGGAATGTTGATTTCAATTCCGTCTACGGCATTCACCACTTTTACAAAAGTCCGCATGTTGACGGAGATGTAGTGATCGGTCTTCACGCCAAAGTTGAGGTTCATCGTCAGCGCCAACAAACCCGGCCCGCGGCTGGGGTCGTCCCAATAGGCAAAGCCGTCTCCGGGTTGACCGTAAAGATAAGCTTGATTCAATTTTTCATGATCCTGCCCGTTGATGTTATCCGCAATGTAGGGAATTTCAACCCAGAGATCGCGCGGAAATTCCAGCACGGCAACTTTTTGATTTGAGAAATCCACGCGCACCAAACGGATTACGTCCGCCAAGCCGTATTCATACGTGTCGGAGCGCGAATCTGCGCCTACGGCGAGCACGTTCATCACCCCAACTCCGCCGCAAATTGGGCGGGGCGTGGGCGTTGAATCAAATGAGATGGTTGGCACATAAGTCACCAAGCCAAGCGGCGTGCCGACGGTGGGAGTCCAGGTGGCAGGCAGGGATTGCGGCGTGAACTGCGGCGCGGAAGCGCCCAGCGGCTTGGTCATAAATTCTTGATAGGTTCGATAGCCATAATAGCTAACTCCTGAGGCTAATAAACATGCGACTACTGAAAGCAGGGCGATGATATTTTTTTGTAAGCGCGTCATGCTAGTTTTTTGCTTAGGCGTTTTTTTCATAAAATAAATTTAAATTAATTTACCTTTCGGCGTAAGCGCTACTTTAGAAAATAAGGAACTTCGGCGGGAGCGGGCGCAAGAAAATAAACCGTTACCCAGCCGGTCATATCGGCGATGTTGCCATCGTCAAAGCCGAGGTCAATCCATTGGGTGCGCGGCACGCCCAAAGCGGTTTCAATGATCGGACCGCCGCCGGTATCTCCAATCGTGGCGACGCCATAGCCGGGGATGTAAACTTTCATGCCCGCCAATTGGCTGTAAATAGAATAATCCACCGCGACAATGCCATAACCGGCGCGCGCGCCGCTGGCTGTGCCGTACGAACACCCTCCCGTGCCGGAATTACAAGGAGAATACACAGTTGCGTACATTTGCACGGCGACCCAATACTCATAAGGAATATTGCCGCCAACCGGCGCTAAAACAATTTGCGAACCGCCAGCCACAATTCTGGTTTGCGGCTCGCGCAAGATGGTTTGGCTTTCCGCTTTTCGGCTCACCTCAACGCCGTCTTCATAACGAATGCGCGTGCGCGTTATAGCCAGCCCGTCTATGCCGGGTTGAATTAACTCTTCCTGACCGAGCGGCACATCTTCAGATTCTTGTCTTTCAGTTTGATACGGGATGGATTCGGCGACAGTTTCAATTGATTCGCTGACGTGGATCACGCGAATCTTGCCGTCTGTGGGGAGCGCCTCATTTTCCGACGGGAAGCTGGAGTCTAATCCAACCAGCGGAATCCCAGCCTCAGCCAGAGCTTCGCCAACTGTCCGCGCGGCGGAATGAATCTCAAGCGTTTGTCCGCCGATCGTCACCGTGAAAGCTTGAGCTGGGAAGATGTTAATTGAAAGCGGAGCAGTGATCGGCGTAGAAAGCGGCGGCTCGATTCTATCGCCCGCAAAGATTTGATATCCAGTTTCTTGCAGGGCTTCGCCTACGGTAAACGCCGAAGAGACGATTGTTTTTTTGCCCTCTGGAGAATTGACGGTTAACGGTATGGCGCGTTGTAATTGAATCTGCATAAAATCTGAAATTGGGAGCGCGCGATCTAAAGGCAAGGCGACGCCGTTGAAGAGGATGCGATCAAATAGTTGCGGCGCGATCTCAACTTGCGCTAATAAACTGAGCGGCAATTTTTCAGAAGATTTCAAATCGTAAATTTGCGTTCCGTCTAGGATGGTAATTTTTTGCGAAGCGGCGGACTGACACGCATATAAACCAAGCGCCAACCCAAGCCCTAAAAAGCGGGTGAATTTCATAGCTTCAATTATAAAATAAATTTGCGCCGCTCCGTAATCGGATACAATTGCGCGATGGATTTAATTACCAGCCTTTCCAACCCATTGATCAAGCATGTGCGCGCCTTGCGCCAAAAGAAGGCGCGCGCCGAATCCAAGACTTTTTTAGTGGAAGGAATTCATCATGTGGGGGAGGCGCTTCAGGCGGGCTGGGAAGTTGAAACGCTGATTTTCGCTCCAGAATTACTGACCAGCGCATTTGCTAAAGATTTATTGGCTCGCGTTCCGCATCACAACCTTCAGCCTGTTTCGGCTAAAGTGATTGAGGCGCTGACCGAGAAGGAAAATCCGCAGGGCATTTTGGCGGTAGCCAAACAACGCGACTTGAAACTAGACGCGCTTAAACCAATTCGCCAAGCCGTCGCTTTGGTCGCTCCGCAAGACCCCGGAAATGTCGGCACGATTCTGCGCACGCTGGATGCAGTTGGCGCGGACGCGCTTTTCATTTTGGATGGCGGCGTGGAGCTATATCACCCGACTGTGATTCGCGCCAGCATGGGCACGATATTTTGGCTTCCCGTAATTCAAACTGCATTTCAAGATTTCGTGGCTTGGGCAAAGAATGCCGATTTTCAATTAATTGGAACTTCCGCCAAAGCCGACGCGAATTATCGAACTTTGACGCTTCCGCCGCGCTGGGCTTTGGTTTTAGGCAATGAGCAAAAAGGGCTTTCCCTCGAACAATCTGCCGCATGTGACGCGCTGATTGCATTGCCCATGCGCGGGCGGGTTAGCTCGTTGAATTTGTCCGTTGCGGCGGGGGCGTTGTTATACGCGCTGGCGGGTTGAAATATAAAAAATCAACCAGCCTGCTTTTGGATCGGCAAACTGGTTGATTAGTAGATTCAATTTTTATGCGAGCAATGAATTAGATGTCTTCGTCGTCGTCGTCGTCCCAATCATCCTCTTCTTCGTCTTCTTCCCATTCTTCGGTTTCTTCTTCCTCGTCCCATTCGTCTTCCTCGACTGCGCCTTCAATGGGGGAGTAGGTCTTGCAACCTTCGTCGGGATCAATCTCAACGGCGGCGGCGGAGCAAATCCCTTCATCGAGAAACACGCAATCTACATAGTGACACTTAATGCGGGGCATATTTTTCTTCCTCCTAATTAATAGTGGGCTGTCGGGTTAGGCGTAAGATCGCCAAAATGAATATCAGCGTCATCGCGGCTTGCGAGGTGATGCAAAATGGGCAATAGGCTTTGAGCAACACAACTTCCACATAGATCAACCACAATGTGAATAGAAAACCGGTCAGCGCCATGCCAAAGATTAGCATGGTTCCATTGGCTTCAAAAAAAGAAACTTTCTTTTCAAGCCATAAAACGGCGAGGATGGCGCAATACCCGGCGATGCCGAAGATCGCCACCGGGATTCCGTTAACTTCCGAATAGCGGCTGGCGTTCACGGTGTGACAATCGCCGGAGCCAAGGCACATTGCGTCGTTAGACGTGTATTTGTAAATTGTCATGTAGATCGAAACCGCCAGACCGACGATGACAAGCGCGAGAGACGCGCGATATAACCATTTATCCATGTAGCCTCATAAAAATATGGCTTGCACTTCCTGACCAGCAGGCACGCATTTTACACCAGCGGGAATAATAAGTAAAGCGTTCGCCTGTGTGAGTGAAAGCAAATTGCTCGAACCTTGCTGTCCGCTTAGGCTGGCGCTAAAAACGCCGTTTTCTTCGCGGAGGATTGCCCGTAAATAACTTTCGCGCCCATCTGATGTGATTTCTTCGGCGCATCTTACTTTGACGTTGGAACGCGCCGCATCGCCGGACCCAAGCCTGCTTCCGTCCGAAGCGCCGCTCAGCTTTTTGAGCGCTTCTCGAACGAAAACCTGAAACCCAACAAATGCGGAGACGGGGTTGCCGGGCAAGCCGATGAAACTGATGCCGCGATATTCGCCAAATGCTAAGGGCTTTCCGGGACGCATATTAACACGCCAGAAATCCATTTTGCCTTGCAATTCAATGACTTCTTTGATGAAGTCGAATGCGCCCACGCTCACCCCAGCCGAAGAGAGGATCAGATCGGCTTTTTCAGCTACGGCTTTTTCCAACAACTCGGCGACAGATTCGCGCGTGTCTTTTGCCGTGCCGAGGTGAAGCGTCTCTGCGCCCGCGTTTTGAATGAGCGTTGTCAGCATGTAGGTGTTTGAATCGTAAATTTTTCCGCTTTCAAGCGGCTGATCTACGGGGATTAATTCATTGCCGGAAGAGAGCAACGCCACGCGCGGTTTTTTGTGAACTTCCACTTGTGCGATGCCCAACGAAGCTAATAAGCCGAGGTCTTGCGCTGTGAGTCTGCGCCCTGAGTCGAGGACAATTTCCCCGGCTCGTAAATCCATGCCGCGCGGACGAACATACTCGCCTACGTTTACTTTTTTGCTGAATGAAACGGTTTGCGGCGCTGTGGTTCCGGCGGAGCGTGAATCGAAATCGGTATCTTCAACGGGGATGACGGCGTTTGCGCCGTTGGGCATGGGCGCGCCGGTCATAATCCGCGCGGCTTGACCGGGCGCGAGAGTCACTTGCGGCGTGGATCCGGCTGGGATATCAGCAACCACGCTCAAAGTTAGGAGGGCGGCGTGAGTATCTTCGGCGCGAACGGCGAAGCCATCCATAGATGAATTGTCAAAAAGGGGGAGGTCGTGAGTCGCTTGGATGTTTTTGGCAAGCGCGCGATTCGCTGAAGCAATCAGCGGGACGATTTCTGTTGCCGTAGGTTGAAAATGAGTGAGGATGCGCTGGCGCGCTTCGGCGACCGATAACATTTGAAGCGGCGCGATTATAACGTATTCCGTTTGCGATTTTGAAAAACTAACCGAACTTTAACCCGGGTGGGTGCGCACGGCTTCTAGCACGTTGGGGAGGTTTTCAATGCGCGTGAGGATGCGGCTTAAGTGGGTGAGATTTTTGACTTCGACGATGAGGCGTAATTCTGCCAGGCTTTTGTTCACGCCGACGGTGATATTTAAAATGTTGACGCCTTCGCTGTTGAGGAGGGTGGTGATATCGCTGGTGAGACCTTGCCGATCGTACGCTCTAATTTTGATCGGGATGGGATAAGTTCTTTCCAGATGTCCCCAATCCACTTGGAGGAGGCGTTCGCGGTCTTCGGTTTTGAGGATGTTCGGGCAATCTTGCCGATGAATGGTTGCGCCGCGTCCGCGCGTGATGTAGCCGACGATTTGGTCGCCGGGCATAGGGTTGCAACATTTTGCCATGTTGGAGAGCATCCCTTTGAGCCCAACAACTTCGATCGCGTCTGTGGAGGTTGAGTCGGGTAGTTGCCCGCTGATGTGCGCGAGAATATCTTGACCTTCGTCATTTTCCGCCAACTCACGAATGACTTTATTGAGCGCCAGTTCGCCGCGCCCGAGGTCTATGAAAAATTCGTTAAAGGTTTTATAGCCTAAGTGTTTGGCGAGGTCTTCGTAGTTTTGGTCCTTGAGCCCCAGCCTTTGAATTTCTCTTTCGACAATCGTGCGCCCTTGCGCTAGGTTTTGTTCGTCTTGCTGTTTTTTGAACCAGTTTTTGATTTTGGCTCGGGTGCGTGAGGTTTTTACCAAGCCGAGGTTTGGATTGAGCCAATCGCGGCTGGGTCCGCCGCGCTTGGTGGTGAGAATATCCACTTGATCGCCGGTTTTTAATTCGTGATACAAAGGCACGAGTTTGCCGTTGATGCGCGCGCCGCGACAACGATGCCCAATATCCGTGTGGACTTGATAAGCGAAATCTATGGGCGTGGAGCCTGCGGGCAGGTCAATGATATCGCCGCGCGGCGTGAAGATGTAAACGCGGTCTTGAAATACGTCCATCTTCATGGCTTCGACAAATTCAGTCGCGTCGTTAACTTCGGTGCGCCAGTCCATCATTGAGCGCAGGGTGTTAATGCGTTGCTCGTAATTTTTATTGGCTTGCTGTTTGCCGCCTTCTTTGTAAACCCAATGCGCGGCAATGCCGTATTCGGCGTTCATGTGCATTTCAGGCGTGCGGATTTGCACTTCCAGCGGGCGTTTATCGTCATAGACGACGGCGGTGTGCAGGGATTGATAAAAGTTGTCTTTAGGCGTGGCGATATAATCGTCAAATTCGTCGCGCAGGGGGCGCCAAGTAGTGTGGATTACGCCCAATGCGGAATAGCATGAGATCACGTCCGGCACAATTAAGCGCACGGCGCGCACATCGCGCACCATGTCAAACGGTTTATCTTTTTTGAGCATCTTTTTATAGATCGAGTAAATGTGTTTGGGGCGTCCGCTAATTTCAGCGTGGATGTTATTTTTTTCCAACAAGCGCAATAGATTCGTTTTAATTTCCTCCATTTGCGCTTCGCGTTCGGGCCTCTTCCCGTCAAGTTGTTCGGCAATTTCTTTATATTTTTCCGGGTTCACATAACGAAACGCCAGATCTTCTAATTCCCACTTGAGGGGCCAAATGCCCAGCCGGTTGGCAAGCGGAGCGAAAATCTCCAGCGTTTCTTGGGCAATGCGTTTGCGTTTGTGTTCGGGCATGTGACCGAGCGTGCGCATATTATGCAAACGGTCCGCAAGTTTGATCAAGACCACGCGCACGTCTTCGCCCATTGCCAGAAAAGTTTTTCGCAAAGTTTCGTGCGCTATGGCTTCTTTGCGCCCAAAAGCGGCGGCGGAGGTTGTCTGCGCCTTTTCTGTTTCTATATCCTGTCCGTTATGCTGATCGCCGCGCGAAACGCGCGGAATTTGCGTTAATTTTGTGACCCCATCCACGAGATATTTCACAGCCTCGCCAAATTCGCCGCGAATATCCGCCAGCGTGACTTCCGTATCTTCGACTGTGTCATGCAACAAGCCGGCGACAAGCGCCTCACATGGCACGTTTAATTCGGCGAGAATGCTCGCCACCGCCACACAATGATTGATATACGGCTCCCCGGAATGGCGCTTTTGCTCGCCGTGCGCTTTTTTGGCAAAATTATAGGCGCGGAGGATCAATTCGCGGTCGGTGATGGAATACTTATCGGAAAGCTGTTCCAATAGCTTTTCGGCGGGAAGCGCGGCGTTTACGTCCTTCATGGCTGAATTGTACTACCGCTTCAGACTCCGCTGTTTGCTGGTTCTGTTTCCTGAATCTGGAAGTATCTAAAAGAATGGGCTAAAGAGCCTTTCACCACGGAGAGCGCAGAATCCACAGAGAGATTTCAGAAGGGTTTCTCCGTGTTCTTTGTGCGCTCTGTGGTAAATCTTTTAAAAGCCCACAGAATTAGACACTCCCCTGAATCTTTACCCCGCTGAATTTCAGAATCTGCCGGGTATAATTTCCCCATGCCTATCGTCAATAATGTCACGCGCTTTCTAGATTCAAGAAAAATAAAATATACGGCGTATGAATTACCCGTTGAAAAAATCGGCGCGCTTGAAGCCGCGCAGATTTTGCAAGCGCCGGAGGCGCAGGTGTTCAAAACGATTGTGACGACCAGAGAAAAAGGCAAACCGGTTTTGGCGCTGATCTCCGGGAATCAATCTGTGGATCTGAAATTGCTCGCCGCATTTCTGAACGAAAAGAAAATGTCTCTGCCCACGCAAAATGAAGCCGAGGCTTTGACGGGTTTACAAGCCGGCGGTATTTCGCCATTGGCGCTGATCCATAAAGGCTTTCAAGTAGTGATTGACGCTCATTCCGAAAATTATGTGGAAATTTATATCTCCGGCGGGCAACGCGGGCTGAATATAAAAATTGGCGTGAAGGATTTAATTCAACTGACCCACGCAAAGGTTGGGAAGATCGCCAAAGAATCCGCTTAGCGGCGCCGCAAATTAATACACTATAAAATCTCCAACCCGCCCGCCATTGATAAATACCTCGTAGCGCCCGTTGGAATAAACGCCCAGTAAAACGCTCGCTTCAAATTGTTGCAAGACCTGCTCGCATTTTGCGCCGCTCGTGACGACGCTATAAAGACTGATATTGATTTCATAACGTTCGTTGGGTAAACCAACTTCCAGCCGCAATTGATTGCAAGTAGTTGGGAGCGATCCGGCTAAATTTACTTCCACGCGCGTTGGCGATAAATCCAAACGCTCGATCAAACTAACTGAAGAAACCACCACTGTCGCTCGAGTTAGGTTTGCGTCGCCGGGTTGTGGGGCGTAGGCATTATCCGCTGAAACTAAAACTGCCGGCGGGGCAGGCGCTGGCGTCGGTTCTGCGGTTGGCGCGGCGATACAGCCAGTGAGCGCGAGTAAAAAAACATAAATGATTTTTTTCATGTTGGCGATTCTAACTTGACGTTTTCAAATAGCTTCGGCGCCGGGACGTAAATTCCGCGCCCGCTCACGGCGATAGTTGCATCCGCCAAACGAATTTCTCCCACGCTGAAAATTTTATGTCGTTCTTTGCGCGTCACCCGCGCCGTGATCGTTAATGCCGCGTGAAGCGGAAGCGGCTGACGATAATCCACTTCCACATGCACAGCCGCCACTTGATGTCCAGCCGCCCACACGACCAAGCCCATTGCTTCATCTAATATTGCGGCGGAAGATCCGCCGTGTGCGTGACCGGGCGGACCCTGTTGCGCTTCATTTAGGGCAAACTCCGCAGAAAGAACGCCGTGATCGTCCACGTACATTGTGATTCCAATACTGTGCGGGTTTTCATTGCCGCACACAAAGCACCAGCCATGATATGGAATTTGAGTTTTCATACTTTCCATTTAACCATAAAGCCGCGCGGAGATAAAGGCAAAACCGCATTTTTGAAAGCGTGCTAGAATCACAAAAAATAAACGCACGGAGATATTTATGAAATCCCTTTTAGAACGCTTGAATATTAAACCGGTCAACGCTGGCGCTTCCACCGGCGTGGATAATTGGCTGATGGATAAGAACGGCAAGGAATTGATTTCTTATAACCCAGCCACTGGCGAGCCAATTGCTAAAGTGATTCAGGCAAGCGCGCAAACTTATGAGCAAGTCGCTTCGGCGGCGCAAACCGCTTTCCTGAAATGGAGGCGTCTCCCGGCTCCGAAGAGGGGCGAACTAGTCCGCGATTTGGGCGAAGCGCTACGGAAGTTGAAAGAGCCGCTCGGAGATTTAGTCACGGTGGAGATGGGGAAAATCCGCGCTGAAGGGCATGGCGAAGTGCAGGAGATGATTGATATTTGCGATTTTGCGGTGGGGCAATCGCGCATGTTATACGGGCTGAGTATGCACTCGGAGCGCCCCTCGCACAGAATGTACGAGCAATGGCATCCATTGGGAATCGTCGGCTTGGTCACGGCGTTTAATTTTCCGGTGGCGGTTTGGTCTTGGAATTCGGCGCTTGCCGCGATTTGCGGCGATACGGTGATTTGGAAACCTTCGTCTTATACGCCGCTGACTGCCGTAGCGGTGACGCATATTGCCAATCAGGTTATGGCGGATCATGGTTTATCTGGAATTTTCAACTTGGCGATTGGCTCCGGACGCGACGTAGGCGAATTGATGTTGAACGATAAGCGCGTGCCGTTGGTTTCGTTTACCGGTTCAACCAGCGTGGGCATTCATGTTTCTGAAACTGTCGCCAAGCGCTTTGGGCGGACAATTTTGGAATTGGGCGGAAATAATGCAATTATCGTCACGCCTCATGCGGATTTAGAAATGGCGACGCGCGCAATTTTATTCGGCGCGGTCGGCACGGCCGGGCAACGCTGTACTTCAACGCGCCGAATTATCATGCACAAATCTA
>JADLCG010000129.1 GCA_020847355.1 Anaerolineales bacterium
ATCCAAGCGTTCAGTTTTGATTTCAGCCATTTAATACTTTCTCCGCAATTGCCGGCATAACGATAGATATATCTTGATCAAAAACCAGATCGGCGCGAACGTTCAAATAAGTCGGCGTGCGATTAATAATCAGCAGGTGCGCGCCGCGCTCCAAAGCTTGCATCGGAAGCCCCGCTACGGGTAAAACCTCCAACGAAGAGCCAACGACGATCATCAAATCACAACGCTGTGCGGCAGTCTGCGCTTGCGACCAAGCCGCTTGCGGCAACTGCTCGCCGAAGAGAATCACATCCGGCTTTAAAAGCCCGCCGCAAGTTGAGCAATGCGGCAAAGCGCCGGTTGCAACAAATTCATCTATATAATTTTCAGCGTCAACTTTTCGATAACATTGCGCGCAAGTTAACGTGTGCAGACTTCCATGCGTTTCGATTACAGTTTGCGAGCCGGCTTTTTGATGAAGCCAGTCAATATTTTGAGTGATGATGGAAACGAGTTTGCCAGCTTTTTCCAGCGCGGCTAAAGCCAAATGCGCGACATTCGGCTGAGCATGATAAATTTGACCAGCCAACGGGCGAAACCAAGCAAAAAATTTTTCCGGCGCAGTGCGAAAGGTCTGTAATGAAGCGACTTCCAAGGGTTCGTCCTGCGCCCATAACCCTGTTCCCTCTGAGCGAAAATCCGGAATGCCGGACGGAGTGGAAATTCCGGCGCCAGTTAGAGCGACGGCGCGTTTGGATTGCCGAATCAGGTCGGCGGCAAAGTCCACAGTCGCTTGCATCTGCGCGGAAAAGGCGATCATTTTTTCTGTTCGCGTTCTATAAGCGCTTCGGCAATTTTATGAAATTGCTGAGCGGTGACGCTGGCAGGTTGCGAGACAACCGCCAGCGTTTGTGATTTCAGCGCTTGAGCAAATAACTCCGGCGCCGGCGTTAACACGCTGGCAACCGAATGACCTAACTTATCCTTCACTTGATTCACGTTTAACTGACCTTCATTCCGCACGCGGTTATTCACGATCACGTGAAGCGCTTTGCGTTCCAACTTCAAATCCGCCAAATCTTCGATCAGCATTTTTGTATGTTGAATCGGGTTGGCTAAACCTTCCAAGATCAAAATTGTTTCGCTACACAACGGCAAAACGCTTTGCACAAACTCCGGCAAGCCAGAGCCGAGGTCTAAAATGACGAAGCGCGCCAAACCAGATAATTTAGTCACTAGCGCTTCATATTGTCTTACGTTTGCCGCTAAGGAAATATCTTTAGGTTTATCTGAGGCGAGTAAAAGTTTGAGCGCGGAATTGCGCGTCACCAAAGCGGATTTCACTTTTTCCAGCGTCACCTCCGCCACGCTCCCCTCTAAAATCTCATTCAAAGCCGTTTGGGGCGGCAAGCCCAAATCCAGCGCAACCGTCCCCTGCCCGGGAGTCAGCTCTGCAAAAATTACGTCATCTTGCACGCGAGAAATTAACGCCGCCGCAAGGTTAGAAGCAAAAGTAGTCACCCCTAAGCCGCCGCGCGCCGAAAGCACGCCAATCACATAACCGTGTTGCTCCGGCAATTGCGCTTCAACTTCCGCCGCTAAAACTTTGGGCGTGCGCGCCAGCAAAGCCTTCACATGATTTTGCAATTCAGTCGGATGAGTCGGCTTCGTCAAATAATCGTCAGCGCCCACTTCAAAACCGGAGACTTTATCGTCCAATTGCGTCATTGCGGTAAACATCAAAATTGGGATGGCGCTCGTCGCCGGATTTTTACGCAAGCGCCGCGTCACCTCATAACCGTCAATATCGGGCATCATTACGTCTAACAGAATTAAATCGGGGCGTTCTTCCAACGCTTTCGCCAGCCCTTGTTCCCCATTAGAAGCCGCGCTAATTTGATAACCAACCTTCTGAAGCATCAACCCCACCAGACGCAATGTATCCAAATCGTCATCTACAATTAGAATCTTTTCGGTCATATCATCCTCTATGGATATTATAACGGACAAATATCGCAAATTTAACCGGCGCATCAATATGCTATAATCCACCACGCGACGGAAAACGTCTCAGCCTACGGGGATGACAGGCTTCGACGGGAGAAGCTGGTTCCGGAATGCGAGCCGAGAGCGTACCGAACTCGTAAAATCAGTACAAACCTTAAGTGCCAATCGCACTTCATACGCTGCTATGCCCCTCGCCGCTTAAGGCGAACATAACAGTCTGACATCTTAGGATGTCACGTCCACCGGCGTCGTTCACTATCCGGCGCAGGACTGGGCGAAACAAAGATAGTGCGCCGCGTATGACTCTGCTAAATACGCCTAAGACTAGCAGATAGTCAGCGGATTACCAGTTTGCCGGGATGCCGCTGATAAAACCTAACGGTAAACTACGCTCGTAGATTTCCGCGAATCGAATCTTTCGGACGCGGGTTCAATTCCCGCCATCTCCACTACAATAATCCAGCCAACGGCTGGATTATTGTGTTATAAAACAGCCCATGAAAAAACTACTTCTGCTTGGATGTCTCCTCCTCAGCGCCGCCTGCCAAAAAGCGACTCAAACGCCCACAGCCGAATCCGCGCCAACTGCTACGCCCCTGCCCACGCTCGTGCCGGCCACGCCCACCCAAACCTTCACCCCCGCCCCAACATTAACCCCCACGCCCGTGCCGCTCTACTTTACGGAAGACTTCAACTCGCCGGATACCGCCGTCTGGAATTCCTTTCAAACCGGCGGCGAAACC
>JADLCG010000130.1 GCA_020847355.1 Anaerolineales bacterium
ATTAAACAGATTTTCGTAGTCATACGTCCAGGGTTCGTAGTAATCGTCAATGGTGGGCAAGGCTGGGTTGTAGAAAATGTTCGAGAGTCCGTTGGTGCGGTTATGCAGGCGTAGATGAATTTTGCCGCTCTCTTCTCGTTCCCAACCGCCTTTATATTTCTCTTGATCTTCCCATTGAGTTGGGTATCCCGTGCCGGGTTTGGTCTCGACGTTGTTCCACCACATATATTCCGTGCCTTTGCGGTCGGTCCAGATGTTTTTACACGCCACGCTACACGTATGGCAACCGATACATTTATCGAGATGAAAGACCATCGAAACATGCGCTCGAATATCCATGAATTTTCTCCTTTGGTTCGTACCGCAAGGTTTACCTTGCGCTTCTCGCAAAATGAACTTTGCGGTACTGCTTCTTTACCATTCCAGTTTTTCCATCTTCCGCACCACGCAATAAGTATCGCGCGTGAATACGCCGATGGGTCCCCAATAATTGAATGTGTAAGTGAATTGAGCATAGCCGCCCGCCAATTGCATGGGGTTGATGCGCGTGCGCGTGAGGCTATTGTGACCGCCGGCGCGCTTGCCGCCTCTGATTTGCGATTTGGGGATGAAGACCGTGCGCTCAACCGCGTGATAATACAAACACGTGCCGGGCTGAACGCGGGCGCTGACGGCGGCGCGCGTGACCACCACGCCGTTATCATTATGGATCTCAACCCAATCGTTATCTTGAATCCCGACGCGCTCGGCTTCTTTATCGTTGAGCCAGACCGGGTCCATGCCGCGCGAAAGCGTCAACATGCGATGATTATCTTTATAGGTTGAGTGAATATTCCACTTACCATGCGGCGTGATGTAATTGAGAATCAGGCTCTGATCATCCACCGGGCTTTTGACAATATCGCCGATTTTCTTCCAATCGCCGGGCTTGGCTACCAGCTTGGGTTTGAAGGTCGGCAGGTTTTCGCCAAAATCCATGTAATAGGGATGATCAATGTAGAAGTGCTGGCGTCCCGTCAATGTGCGCCACGGGACGCGCCGCTCCACGCTCATACACCATGCCGAATAGGCGCGTCCATCGTTGACGATTCCGCTCCAGCACGGGCTGACCAATCCGCGCCGCACTTGGCGCGTGAGATCGAAGAAAGTGACGCGCGCATCGCGCACCCCTTCAGCCAAATCTGCCAAGGGCATTCCCACGCGCTCTTCTTCATGCTTGAACGCCTGATACGAGACTTCTCCATTCGTTTCGGGCGCGAGATACAACAGGACATTCGCCGCGTCGAGCGCATCTTCAACGGAGGGATATTTATTTCCGCCCCATTCCACACAACGCATGTGGCGCGGGTCTGGCGAACCGCCCACGGGATTCTTCAACAGTTCGTCATAAAATTCCGCCATCGGAATATGCACGCCATTGCCGCTAATGCCATCCGTGCGCAGGTTGGGTCCTAGCGAAATAAATTTGTTATACAAATTGGCATAGTCGCGCTCCACCACGCGGAAGTGCGGCATCGTCTTGCCCGGGATGGGATCGCATTCTCCGGCGCGCCAATCTTTCACATCCGGTTGCGAGATTTCATCCGGCGTATCATGCGAAAGCGGAGTCATCACCAAATCTTTGAGCGGTTCGGGGAAAACTTCCGCCGCCATCTCGCTGATTTTTTTAGAGAAAGCCTTGAAAATCTCCCAATCTGTTTTCGATTCCCAAACTGGCGGCACGGCTTGCCCTAACGGGTGAACAAACGAATGTAAATCGGTGGAGTTCAAATCGTTCTTCTCATACCAAAAAGCGGCGGGAAGCACGATATCCGAATATAAAGCGGAAGAATCCATGCGGAAGTTGAGGTCCACCACCAAATCCATTTTGCCGCGCGGCGCCGGCTCGCGGAATTTGACCGTCTTGACTTTATCCTTGGCATGTTCTTCCGCGATGATGTTATTGTGCGTGCCAAGATAATGCCGCAGAAAATACTCATGCCCTTTCGCGCTGGATTGAATGGCGTTGCCGCGCCAAATGATCCACACGCGGGGCCAATTCTCCGGCGCATCTGGGTCGTCCACCGCTAATTCAAGTTTGCCGTCTTTCAGTTGCTTCGCCGCCCAACTGGAAATTTCTTCGGGAGATTTCGCGCCTGCATTCTCAGCGTCTTTAGCGGCATCAAAAGGATTCGTTTTGAACTGCGGGAAATACGGCATCCAACCCATACGCACAGCCGCCGCCGCCAAATCCATCGCGTGACCCTTCGCCCATTTTGCATTGGGCGGGATGTGCGCGTAATCCGTGAAATCGCCTTCGTAGCGCCATTGATCGCTATTGGCATAATGCCAAATTGGAGATTGTTGCTGGCGCGGCGGTTTCTGCCAATCCAACGCGAATGCCAGCGAAGTCCACGGCGCAACCAACATCAATTTTTCCTGACCGACATAGTGATTCATTCCGCCGCCGTTGACGCCGCAACAGCCGCATAAAATCAACGCATAGATCGGCGCGCGATATGCCAAGCTATTGTTGTACCAATGATTAATACTCGCGCCGACAATGATCATAGACTTGCCGTTCGTCGCCTCCGCATTAGAAGCGAACTCGCGCGCCAACCGCGTAACCGTCTCGCGCCCAATGCCCGTATAACTTTCCTGCCAGGCGGGCGTGTATGCGCCAACCTCGTCATAGCTCTGCGGATAATCGCCCGGCAAGCCGCGTCCCACGCCAAACTGTGCGATAACCAAATCAAAAACGGTCGTCACCAATTTCTTGCCCGCGCTGGTTTGGATGTATTTTGCCGGCACGCCGCGCAAAGCGGTTTTCTGTTCCGCAAATTCATAGAACGCCACATTGACCGTTTCGTCTTGCGTATCAATGAACGAGAGCGTCGGCTCGATCGGCAAATCGTCCAAGCCGTCTTCCATCTTCAGATTCCACTTGCCCTTTTCCTTGCTCCAACGATCCCCCACCGCGCCCTTCGGCATTTTCGGCGCACGGGTTTTCGAGTCCATCACCAAAAATTTCCACTCGCCATTCTCAACATTTTTATATGGCTTGAGCGTATTGGCGCGCACATACCGTCCGGCTTTATAGTGATCGCCCTCCGCTTCAAGCTCGATCAAAAACGGCATGTCCGTATTTTCTTTAAGGTAATTGACGAAGTACGGAGTCTGCCGCTCGACATAGAATTCCTTCAAAATCACATGATTGACCGCCATCCAGATCGCCGTATCTTGCCCCGCTTTGACCGGAATCCACCAATCCGAATATTTAGCCACCTGAGAAAGGTCTGGCGCAATGACCACAAACTTAGCCCCTTCATGCCGCGCCTCAGAGATGAAATGCACATCCGGCGTGCGCGTCATATTCAAGTTCGAGCCCATCGAGACGATAAACTTGCTGTTATACCAATCGGCAGATTCGCACACATCCGTTTGATCGCCCCACACCTCGGGGAAGGCGTTCGGCAAATCCGCATACCAATCGTAGAAGCTCATATTCACGCCGCCAAACAGTTGCAAAAAGCGCGAGCCGCCGCCGTATGAGAGGAAAGACATGGCGGGAATTGGCGAAAATCCAAACACGCGATCGGGACCGTGTTCTTTGGCAGTGTACAGCGAAGCGGCGGCGACGATCTCCAAAACTTCCTCCCAATGCGTGCGGCGAAATCCGCCTTTACCGCGCGCCTTTTGAACCCGCCGGCGCTTATCTTCATCTTCCACAATGGACTTCCAAGCTTCCACTGGGCTTTTGCCGCTTTGCCGCGCCTCGCGCCAAAAATCCAACAACACGCCGCGCGCATACGGATACTTAACCCGAATTGGGCTGTACACATACCACGAAGCGGAAATCCCGCGTTGACAGCCGCGCGGTTCATAAGGCGGCAAACCATCTTGCAAGAGCGGGTAATCCGTCTGTTGCATTTCCCAGGTGATGATGCCATCCTTCACGTACACTTGCCACGAACAACCGCCCGTACAGTTCACCCCATGCGTGCTACGGACGATATTATCGTGTTGCCAGCGGTTGCGATAGAACTCTTCCCATTGGCGGGCTTGCGGGTCAATCAAATCCTGTATCCAACTCATGTTGTCAACCTCCGTTGTTTGTGCCGCAAAATTTATTTTGCGATAATCTCGCGTTATTTTTTCAACGCCAATGCCCGCTCAACCATTGGCTTACGCACGCCGCGCAAACGCTTGCCCCAATAGATATTTGCCAGCGCGATCAAGGCAGCCGCGCCAACGATAGCTAACACGGCGATTTGCAACAACGCGCTCGGCTCGCGCTGTTGAACGGCGGCTTTGCTCAAAAATGCGTATAAATCCGCTTGCTCCTGCGCGGTGAGCGGCGTACTTGACCAAATCGAATTCATCGTCTGCGTAGAAGGCGCGCTGATGAATGAAGCGAACGCCGCTTCAGATTGAGTGAAGCCGCTGTTGGTTAGGTCAGGTCCGAGATTGCCCCCGCCCAACGAGCCAAGCCCCGCCACGCTATGACACGAAATACAATGCGGCCCGCCATTTGAAAAACGCTGATCGCCCACAAAATAAGCTTTGCCTGCGGTTGCATCTCCAACCGGCAAAGCCTGCGTAGTGGAACTTGTCGCCGAGCCGCTCCCCAGATAGGCAATCAGCGAAGCCACTTGATCCGGCTTCAAGCCTAAATTGGGCATGGGGACTTGGTTGTATTCCTTGAATAATTCCGTTGCAGTGGCGTCTCCTGAAGCCAACATTTGATCCGGCGCGCTGATCCAATTGGTCAGCCAGTCTTTTGCGCGGCGTTCGGTCACGCCTTGCAGATCGGGTCCCACCAGTTTTCCTCCGCCAATTGTGTGACAGGCAACGCACTTTTCCTTGAAAAGCGCTTCGCCATCCCCCGCCTGAAATTGCGGCTTGGCAAAGGCAACGCCGCTCGCCATAACGAAAAAGGCGAGCATAGCCAAAAGCGTCAGCGTGAACGAAACGCCTTTCGGCTGAGACAATCTTTCAACGCTCTTCATCATTATTATTACTCCTCTCGTCTGAGGGAATTTCTAAGCTGGGTAAATCGCGGATCGTGGCAAGCAGGTCTGCGCCGCGCGCCGGATAAGCGCGCATGGAAAAAACGCGGAAGATGTTCTCGGCTAAACCGGCGCGGATGACCGGCAATTCGGGATATTTTTCAAGAATTGCGGAAGCTAACGAAGCGGCTTCTACATCGCCTGAATTTTTTTCCACAACCACAACAACCTGCGGATGCGCTTCTAAAATTCGCGCACACGTCTGGGCTTCAATTGCCCAAGGTCCAATCAACTCTACTTCTGCGGCAGTTCGCAAGATCGTCTCCAGACTTTCGCTGAAGAGGTGCGTAGCGCAGACGAGCAGAACGCGTTGCTTGCCCATAGCTTTTAGATTACTCAAAAAAAGAAGTTATAAAATCCTTCGCGCCCCCTGCTTTAAGCATGAAAAAAGAGTGAGATTAAATCTCAAGTTACTAAATTACTCAAGTTGCTACCTTTGCAATGATTTTTATTAAAACGTAGTAGCTAAGAGCTTTTTAGCCGCGAATTACGCGGATTTTCGCTAATCGCTTCAAAAAAATCCGCGTGAATTAGTGAAATTCGCGGCAAAAGATTTGCGGTAACAACTTAGGTTAAATTGATAAATATTGAATTTATTGGTAATCAAACTCAACCGCCCCGCAGATCAACTTTTTTGAAAAAGTCTGCGGGGCGGTTCTTTGAGCTACGATTTAATTTCTAAATTGGGCGTTCTCTCGCTACAAAATACCTTTAGCCTTGGCGACTCTTGCCGCTTCGCGCCGCGTGCTCACGTGTAACTTTGACAATATATTACGAATGTGCGTTTTCACCGTGTTCAAACTGATGTTAAGTTCGGCGGCGATCTCTTTATCGGTTGAGCCGTTGGCGGCTTGAAGCAAAACTTGGTATTCGCGTTCCGTCAAACTGCCTTCATCTTCTTTATCAGGCGCGGCGCCAACGCTTATCCGTCGAAACTCCGCCAGCACGCGTCCGGCTAAATGCGGCGAAACGGCGGCTTCGCCTTGTAAGGCGCTGCGCAACATTTCCAATAAAGCTTGCGCGCGAATTTCTTTTAAGAGATAACCTTGCGCGCCGTTTTTGAGCGCTTCAAAAAGCATTTCATCATCGCCGCGCACGGTCAGCATCACAATACTAATTTCCGGCAGGGCTTGTTTGATTTGCCGCACCGCTTCAATGCCGTCCATGCCGGGCATTTGCACATCCATCAAAATCAAATCTGGTTTAAGTTCTTGGGCTTTGACGAGGGCTTCCAAGCCGTCGTTCGCTTCGCCAATGACTTGTAAATCCGCTTGGGCGTTGATAATTCCGGCGAGACCTTCGCGGAAGAGAATATGATCGTCGGCTAATAGAATACGGGCTGGTTTCATAAGTTATATTTTTCGCTCCTCATTCCAAGATAATGTCAGGCGCGTTCCGCGTCCCAATTCGGATTGGAACTCCACTTGCCCGCCGATATGTTTGGCGCGCGCCTGCATAATTTGTAAACCGAAATGTCCGCTTGGCGCGGGTTGCGCGGTATCAAAGCCTGTGCCGTTATCTTGCACGATGACAAAATAGCGCTCGAGGTTGCGCCCAACTTGCACGCTGATCTGTTGCGCTTTGGCGTGGCGCGCCGCGTTGATCAAGGCTTCGTGAACGATATTGTAAACTTGTTCAGCGGTCTGCGGAGAAGGCTCGGGCGTGAGCAGATTGTCAGAACGCCAGATCGGTTCGAGGTCATGTTGTGAGGCGACTTCATCCAAAGCTTCGCGCAGGCGAATCCACAAATCTTTATTGGCGGGGAGGGTTTCATCCATCAAGCGATTGATTGCGCGGCGCACGTCGCCGGTGGCTTTGCTGATTGTCTCGCGCGTTTTGCGTAAACGATCCAAAGCCGCGCCTTCTTGACCGTCTGACAGGAACTCGACAATTTGATCGGTCATCAACCCCAGATAGCTGAGCGTTTGCCCCAAGCCATCGTGCATTTCCGCCGCCACGCGATGCCGTTCGCCAAGCGTGCCAATTCGTTCGGCTTGCGCGAACAAACGCGCGTTTTCCAAAGCGATGGCGGCGACATTCGCCAATTTGATTAACATATTCGCCGATTCTGCGGCAAACTGATCTTGCGTTGGACTGCCCACGCATAACGCCCCAATCACGCGCTCGCCCACGCGCAACGGCGCGGCTAAGTGACTGGCGCGATATTCATCCGCCAACATTTTGCATCCGCCGCGACACGAACTCAGCCCGCACAGCATGGCGCCATCGTCCGCTAAAACTGCGTTGGCAAAATCGTTATCCATCCGCATCGTATTGCCGACAATGGCTTCTTTAGGACCGCTCAAGGTTTGTAACTTCAGCCAATTATGGTTTTCATCCACCAAACATAAAGAAGCGACTTCGCCGCCGAGCAAAGCGCGGGCTTTATCCGTCACCGAATTGAGCACTTGTTGAATATCCAGCCGGGAAGAGATTTCGCGGCTGACTTCGTTGAGCATTTCAAGTTCCTGCGTGCGTTGGGCGACGCGCTGTTCGAGCGTGGCATTGGCTTGGACGAGTTCGGCGCGTGCCGAGGAGAGGCGCGCGCGCATCTCTTCAAAGGCTTGCGCCAAAGCGCGCATCTCGGCTGGACCTGTAACCTGAATCGGCGCATCGAATTGATTCTCCCCGATTCTTTGTGCCGCTATCTGCAATGCCTTCAGCGGCTGAAGCAAGGAGCGGCGCGTTAGCCACGCGCCCAGCGCTAATAAAATCAGCGCCAAACTGAGGAAGGTTAGTTGAATGGCGCGCAAGCGCTGCGCTTTGGCAATAGAAGCCGCTTCATATAATTGCACGACACGATCCGCCTGTTGGATTAACTCAGCGGATTGCGCCGCCAGCGCGCTTTGAAACTTCGTCGAAGAAGTATTGGATGTTGCCGCATCTAAAGTTGCGGAATAGGCGTTCCAGCCAGATTCAAGTTCAGCCAGAGCGGAAAGAATCTGCGTATCGTTTGTCTTTGGTAAGTTGATATTTTTCTCGGCGCCGTGCAGCGCTTCGCCCCCATTTTGCAAAGCGGATAATGTTTGGCGAAACGTCCGCTTCGCGGACTGTAAATCATCCCAAGCGGATTCATCTCCGGCTTGCGCGGTCATCTGCTGAATTAACATCCGTTGCCGCCCCGCCAAGTTAATCGCCAGCGCGTCTGCCTGCTGTGTTTGCGCATCCCAATAAGTAACGCCAACTGAGACGATCACCAAGAGCGCAAACGCCGCAAGTAAAATGGTCAACTGAACTTGAAGCCGTTGGAACATGGGTTGAGCGAATTATAACATTCAAATTTTAAGGTTGAAGGTCTGCGTTGGG
>JADLCG010000131.1 GCA_020847355.1 Anaerolineales bacterium
GCCAGATTGAAAGCGGAGAATCTCTTTCAACAGGCGCGAATGTTAATTGGCGAATTATCGCAACGTATGCAAGCGTATCGGCGTTTGCAAGTTGAACAGCAGGAAGAATTGCTCAGTAACTTTAGCTTTTCGATGGCTCCAGCCATGAGTTTTGCAGGAATAGGCGAAGCGATCTCTAAAAACTTCCCAGCCCTCGGTTTGGAACATTGGTACGTGATGTTCTATGGCGATGATTTGATCGCGCCCGGCTCGCTTTCTGCCTCGCCGCCGGAAACATATCGGCTATTGATGCAATATGATAACGGGCAGTTTGAAATGCCGCATGAAAAATCTGCTATGGCGACTGGGCGGCTGGTGCCGCGCGGCAAGACTCCCGAAAATCATCGTTATACGGCGGTTGTGATGCCGCTTTCGCTCGCTTCAAATCGCTTTGGTTTTATGTGGACGGAATTAGGACCAAAGGATTGGGATATTTATGTGCGCGTTAAGAACTTGATCTCCAGCGCATTGCTACGAACGATGTTGGCGGAACAACGCGAGCAAGCCCAAAAAGAAGTTGAACGCCTGCTGAACGAATCGCGCGAAGGCGCTGTGGAATTGGCGCGCGCCAAAGATGTGGCCGAAAAAGCCGCCAGCCAAAACGCGCAGTTGTTGGGGTTGGAGCAGGCTCGCCGTCAGGGGGCGGAGGCGTTGGCGCACGCTTCTCGCCAATTATCTTCATTGACGACGGTTGAAAAAATCCCGCAACAAATTGGGGCGCAACTGCGGCAGATTTTGCCGCACGATCGCGGCATCCTTTTTATTGAAGACGTGAACGGCGCGCCGCAAGTCCGCTCGTATTGGGGTATGCCGCAAGAAGCGACCGCTGGAAATTTGAAAATCAAAATTGGCGATTTGGATTTTTATCAAGCGGTTAAGCAAAAAGGCGAAACCGTTTTGATCAATGATCTCAAGACTGTAAAAGGCTGGTCTCAACCGGAATGGTTGCCCGCGGATTATGCGTGGATGGCCGCGCCTTTGTTCTCGCAAAATAAAGCGGTGGGTTTGTTGGCGGTCTCGCGTAAAGCCGAACCCTTCAGTCAAGATGACGGTTTTATGATGACGACTTACGGCGTGCAAGCCACCATCGCTTTAGAGAATGCGCGTTTGTATGATGAAGTGACGACGATGAATCAAGTCATGGAGCGGATGGTGGCTCAGCGCGTGGAAGAATTGAACGGCGCTTATAAAACGCTCGCCAAACATGATACAAATAAATCCGCGTTTATTCAGGTGGCGGCGCATGAGTTACGCACTCCGCTCACAGTGATCAAAGGTTATTTAGGCATCCTCAGAGCGGATTCGGGAATTCAGGCAGATAACACGTTGGCGCAGGCGATTGACGGCGTGGGGCAGGGGACGGAGCGCTTGCAACAGATCGTCAACAGCATGTTGGACGTGGCGCGTTTGGATAGTCAGGTGATCAACCCGCATTTTGAATCGGTGAGCGTGGGTTTGAGTTTGCGCTTGGTCTATAAAGATTATGTCAAAGATATTGCGGCGCGTAACCTGACCTTCAACTTGGACGAAGCCGTCAAAGATGTGCCGCCAGTTTTAGCGGATTCTGAATTGCTCAAAAAAGCTTTCGATCACGTGATCGTGAATGCGATTAAATACACGCCGGACGGCGGCGTAATTTCTGTCTCTGCGACTGTGGTGGAAGATGCGAAGATGGGCAAATGCGCCGAGATTCAAATCAAAGATTCAGGCATTGGGATTGACCGCGAACATCATCAGATTATCTTTGAGAAACTTTATCAGCTTGGCAAAGTGGAATTACATTCTTCCAGCCGCACGAACTATAAAGGCGGCGGCGCCGGTTTGGGGTTGGCAATCGCTTCGGGCATTATCAAAGCCTTACATGGGACGATCTGGGTGGAAAGCGCGGGGCATGATGAAGAAAAATTTTCGGGCAGTACCTTCTTCATCCGCTTGCCGCTGGTGAAATGAAAAGCGCTGGTAATTACCAGCGCTTTTTTTGTCAGCGTTTTTCTTTGAAGTTGTAAATACCATCCTGAATGGGCCATTCCGCTTTACAAGCTGAGCAGGCGAGATATTCTTTTTGGTCAATTAGATTTTCGCTTCCGCAATCTGGGCATTTGAATAATTCGAGCATAGCGCCGGGCGGGGGCGTGGCGGAGTTTGCGCTTTGCATAACCGCTTGGACAAAGACGCTGGGCGAGAGTTGAAAGAATCTGCCGGAGGGTTGCAAAATGCCGTCTAGCGCCGCCAGCCATTTTGCAGGAAAGAGGCGTTTGAGAACTCCCAGTCGAAAATGCGAGACGGTCAGAATCCGGTCAATGCGGAAGCCTAAATCGCTCAGCCAATTTTGAATCGCTTGAGGATGAAAATCAAAATTTAGTTTTACAAATTCTACGGGTTCTAAGGTGAATGGATTCCAGTTTTGTTTGCCCAGCCAATAACGGAGAATCGCTTTGAGGTTTAATTTGTTGGCAAACTCAAGGATGAAGACGGCGTTGGGTTGTAAAACGTTTTTGATTTGGTTCAACGCTTTGGGCGCGTCTGCCATGTGATGCAAAACGCGAATCATGGTCGCCGCATCGAAGATTTGATTGCGAAACGGCAGGCTGTAAACGTCTGCCGCGACGTAGATATATTTTGCGGAACGCCCTAGCTTGGTTTGCGCCTGCGCGAGTTGTGTGGTGGAATAATCCATCACGACGATGCGTTCAAAACCCGCATAGCGCGGCGTGTTGCGTCCGGCGCCGGCGCCTACTTCGAGCATGAGTTTGCCGCTCTTCGGCAAGGTACGCTGAAAAGCGATGCCTTCGGCTAAATCTTCGTATTGGCGGTTGCCTTGTTCCCAAAACGCTTGTTGATAATCGGAGCCTTCGTAATTGCAAATGGGCGGTTTCGTCATCGGTTGATTATCTGCCTACGGCTTGATAGGTAAAACCCATAGCTTTCACGCGGCTTGGTTCATAGATATTGCGCCCGTCGTAAAGGACTGGCGAATTGAGCAGGCTTTTCACTTTTTCGAGATCGAGTTGCTTGAATTCATTCCATTCGGTGACGACGATCAATGCGTCGCTGTTTTCGGCGACTTTATACGGCGAATCGACCAACTCAATTTGAGGCAGGATCGGGCGCGCCACTTCCATCGCCACTGGATCATAAGCTTTCACTTTCGCGCCCGCTTCGATCAGCGCTTCGGCAATATCAATGGCTGGCGCGTCGCGCATATCGTCGGTATTCGGTTTGAACGCCAACCCCAACAAGCCGACGGTTTTTCCTTTTAAACCGCCCAGCATTTTTTCCACGCTGGTCACGGCGGATTTACGCCGTTCATAATTCACATCCATAACGCCGTTCAAGATGCGCGGATTGAGCCCCTTTTCCTTTGCCATAAATGCCAGCGCTTCCACATCCTTCGGGAAGCAAGACCCGCCCCAACCGAGACCGGCGTCTAAAAAGTGACGACCGATGCGCGCATCGTAACCCATGCCTGCCGCTACTTCTTTTACGTCTGCGCCCACGCGCTCGCATAAATCGGCAAGTTCGTTCATAAAGGAAATTTTTGTGGCGAGGAAAGCGTTGCTCGCGTATTTGATCATTTCCGCGGTGCGTAAATCTGTGATGACGATCGGCGCTCTCAAAGGGAGGTGCAGATGCGCCACTTTGTTTGCCGCTTCTCTATCCAAAGAGCCGATGATCGTGCGGTGCGGGCTGGTGAAATCTGCAATCGCGGAGCCTTCGCGTAAAAATTCCGGGCAGGAGACTACGGCAAACTCAAGCGCTTTCGGCTGGGCGTTTTTGACGATATCCGCCACCCAATCGCCGGTGCCGATCGGCACAGTGGATTTATTGATGATCACCAACGGCGCGGACATGTTCTGCGCGATTGAACGCGCCGCCGCTTCCACGTATTGCAAATCCGCTTCGCCCTGCTGACCAGAAGGCGTGCCGACCGCGATAAACGCATATTCAGAACCAGTCAGCGCTTCTTTATACGAAGTAGTGAATGTAATTCTGCCGGCGTTGACGTTGCGCTTGACCAACTCGTCCAAGCCCGGCTCGTAAATGGGCATAATGCCCTTTTTCAAATTTTCCACGCGCTTTTCATCTACATCCAAAGCGATCACGCGGTTTCCTAAATCGGCAAAACAGGCGGCAGTTACCAAGCCCACATAACCCACGCCGACGACGCAAATTTGTTTCATAAGTTTCCTCTGTTTAGATAAAGTAATAGGGAGAAAAATAAATTCCCGCGAAAAACTTAAATAAAATATACCATATTGATTTAGATTTTATTCAACCAAAGTTCGATCGTCTCGATGAACTCTGCCAAGTCCATTGGCTTGGTGATATATTCGCTCACTCCGGCTTCAAAGGCGCGCTTCCGATCTTCCGGCAAAGCGTGCGCGGTTAGGGCGATGATGGTAATTTGTTGGGTGAGGGGGTCTTGCTTAATTTTCTGAGTCGCATTCCAGCCGTCTAACATGGGCATCGAAAGATCCATGATGATCAAATCCGGCTGTTGCTTGATTGCGGCGTTGACCCCATCGCGCCCGTTCATCGCCAAAAAAGTCTGATGACCTTTTTTCTCCAGCACGAACTTGACGAGTTCGTAAGTGTCCATGTTGTCTTCAACCACTAAAATATTTTTGCCATTCATCGCTTAAATCATACTACGCCTTAACCGTCTGGGCAATGCGCCAAAGCTACTACTGGGTATAATCTTCTTATGCGTATATTATTTGTGGCGGACGGGCGTTCGCCAACCGCTCAAAATTGGATTCGCCGTTTCGCCCAGCGCGGCGCTGAAATTTACCTCGCTTCCACCTTTCAATGTGATTTGGATTTTCCCGTCAAAAAGCTGGAGTTTACGCCGGTGGCTTTTAGTTCCCTCAAAAAGCAAATTGCCCGCCCAAACAGCGCCGCTTCCCGGACCCTCAACCTGCGTACGCGCATCCGGCAGTTTCTTGGTCCCTTGACCATTCCCGCTTCCGCGCAAAAGTTGAGGAATTTCATCCGCGAGACTCAGCCGGATTTAATCCACGCCATGCGGATTCCCTACGAAGGCATGTTGACGGCGCAAGCCGTCGCTCAAGAACCGGAGTCTAAAATCCCCTTTATAGTTTCCGTTTGGGGTAACGATTTCACCCTGCACGCGCCTTCCACGCCGCTGATGCAAGCCTATACTCAGCGGGTGATGAAAGTTGTCTCCGCTTTACACGCGGACACAGAACGCGACATTCGCTTGGCGCGGCAGTGGGGCTTGGGCGAAGATAAACCCACTTTGGTGGCGCCAGGCAACGGCGGAGTCCGTAGCGCTGTTTTTTATCCGCCGGCTGAGCCGGTTAAGCATCCAATCATTATTAATCCGCGCGGGTTTCGTGCCTACATCCGCAACGAAACTTTCTTTCGGGCAATACCGCTGGTGTTGGCAAAGCGGGCGGATGCGAAATTTATTTGCGCTTCCATGCAAGGCGAGGCACAAGCTGAAGCGTGGGTGCGGGAGTTGGGGATTGCTCATGCGGTTCAATTGCTTGTGCCGATTCCACATGCGGAAATGGGCGCGCTCTTTCGCACGGCGCAAATTGTGGTTTCGCCTAGCGTTCACGATGGCTCGCCTAATTCTTTGTTAGAAGCGCTGGCGTGCGGATGTTTTCCAATTGCCGGAGATTTGGAATCGATTCGTGAATGGATTACGCATGGCAAGAACGGCTTGCTCGTCAACCCAAACAATCCGCAAGAAATTGCCGAAGCCATTTTGCTCGGCTTGGAAAGAGAAGACCTGCGGCGCGATGCCGCAGGTCTCAATGCTGATTTGATTTCCGCTAAAGCTGGGTACGAAGCGAATATGCGCCGAGCGGAGGAATTCTACGCTTTGGCGCTTCGTAGATAGGGTTAATTGGCGCGCGGCGCGCGCAAACTCTCCAAGCGATCGCGCAATTCGATGCGGCGCGAATCCGCCGAATGACGCACATCATTGAGCAAGCCTTGCCCGCGTTCGCGTAAACGCCCGCGTAAATCTTCGCCGGATTCTGGCGCAAGCAGTAAGGCGATCATCGAGCCGACTAAACTACCGACAAAAATTCCAATTAAAAAACCAAACATTCTACGCATGGTAACTGCTCCTTGTGAACGCCTAATTTCCAGCCGTTAGGCGCTTATATTTTCTGATAATTTTATTATAGATGAAAATTTGAATTTGTGTATAATGATTATGTCGCGCGTATCGAAATGAACGCGACGGCGTTAATCTTATTCAACCGCAAGCGCATGTGCAACAGCGGGGCGAACATGCCAAACGGACTCTACCAACCTCGGAGGGTACCATGTCCACGACTACTGTTTCTACAACCGTTTCACAACGCAAAAAGACGACGACGCTGACGTTTCGTCAAAAGAAGGAACGCGGCGAGCCGCTGACGATGTTAACTGCTTACGATTATCCAACTGCTCTGGCGTTGGATCAGGCGGGCATTGATTCGATCCTCGTGGGCGATTCGCTGGCGATGGTGGAATTGGGCTATGAAAACACTTTGCCCGTGACGATGGAAGAGATGTTACATCATGCCCGCGCTGTGGCGCGCGGCGCAAAGTCGGCGTTGTTGATTGGCGATTTGCCGTTTATGTCGTATCAAGTCTCCGTGGAAGATGCAGTGCGGAATGCGGGACGTTTTATTCAACAAGCCAATATGGACGCGGTCAAATTAGAAGGCGGGCGCGAACGCGCGGAAGCCGTGCGCGCAATTGTCAGCGCGGGCATTCCGGTGATGGGGCATTTGGGGCTTACGCCGCAATCTATTAATCAATTGGGCGGCTTTCGTCCGCAAGGGAAGAGCGCTTCCGCCGCAACCCGCTTGCTGGAAGACGCGCAAATTTTAGAAGAAGCCGGAGCGTTTAGCCTCGTGCTGGAATCAATTCCGGCGCGCTTGGCGGAATTTATCTCTAAGAGACTTTCGATCCCAACCATTGGCATTGGCGCGGGCGCGGGTTGTGACGGTCAAGTTTTGGTGACGCACGATCTGCTCGGCTTGTTTGAGCGCTTCACGCCGAAATTCGTCAAACGCTATGCCAATCTGCACGAAACGATGAACAAAGCCTTTGCCGATTATATTGACGATGTGGAAACCAAGAAATTCCCGGCTGTGGAACATACCGTTGAAATGAACGACGAAGAATGGAGCGCCTTCCTTAAGGAAGCCAAATGAAAGACCGCATCCTGCTGGTTGGCACAGGCGCATTGGCAACTTTGTTCGCGGCGCGTTTAAGCGAAGCGGGACACGCCGTAGCTATGTTAGGCGGCTGGCAAAAGGGGATTGATGAACTCAATCGCAACGGCGCGCGCCTGCAAACTGCAAACGGCGCGATTCAAAACTTTCCAGTCTTTGCGACGAACGATCCGCAGGCGGTGAGCGGCGCAAAATGCGCTTTGGTCTTGGTCAAGACGTGGCAAACCGAACGCGCCGCGCAACAATTACAAATCGCCCTCGCGCCGGATGGATGCGCCGTCACTTTGCAAAATGGGATTGGAAATAAAGAGACGCTTCAGACTGCGCTCGGAGCGGCTCGGGTTGCATTGGGCATTACCACCACTGGAGCGACGCTCCTCGCCCCGGGACTCGTCCGCGCTGGCGGGGAGGGCGTAATTTCTCTGGAAGAGAATCAGGCTTCGGTTAAGTTGGCGGCGCTTTTACGTTCCGCAAATTTCAACTTGCAAATTGTCAACGATGCCGAAGCGCTGGTGTGGGGAAAATTGGTCGTCAATGCCGCGATCAACCCGCTCACGGCTTTGTTGCAAATTCCCAATGGCGCGTTGTTAGAGCGCCCCAAAGCGCGAAAGATGATGGGCGCATTGGCGCAAGAAACAGCCGCAGTCGCCGAAGCGGAGCATGTGCGTTTGCCGTTTGAAAACCCCGTTAGCGCGGCGGAAGATGTGGCGCGCATAACAGCCGCGAATTACTCTTCCATGTATCAAGACCTGCAACGCGGCGCGCCGACTGAGATTGATGCGATCAGCGGGGCGGCGCTGAGACGCGGGATAAAACACGGGATTAAGATGCCTTATACCCGCGCCTGTTTGACGCTGGTGAAAGCCACCCTCGGCGTGGCTTATAATACAGGAAATAATCTTGGAGGCATTTGTGCGTAAATTGTTTTTACTTTTTAGCTTAGGGGCGGTATTGATCTTTCCAACTTCCACATTGGCTCAAAATAGCACAACCTTGCAAAGCGTGAGCGTGCAGTTATGGCCCGAATACGATCAACCGAGTATGTTAGTCCTCACGGATTTCAGCGTGCCGGCAAACACTAAACTTCCGCTGGATTTAACTTTCCGCATTCCGAAAGGCGCGAATTTGATTGCGGTGGCAAATTACAATGCAAACGACGCTTTGGTAGATGCGGTGTTTGTGGGACCCAGCCTGGCGGGCGATTGGCAGGAATTTACCATTACGATGACTTCTACTTCCGCGCGTTTTGAATACTACGATCCAATTTCTTTCAATGGAAACGAACGCGCCTATTCGTATTTATGGGCTGGCGATTATGCCGTCAAACAATTTGCGATTCGCGTCTTGGAGCCTTTAGATGTCACTATGCTTTCCACTGACCCGCAATTGCCTTCTATTTCAAGCGCAGGCGAAGGGAAATACTACACTACCGCCGCAATGCAACTGGCGCAGGGCAAAGAATACGCATTGGCGCTTCAATATAGTAAAACGTCCAACCTGCTGGTGGTTGAACAGCCCAACGTTCAACCGGCGACTCCGCTTGACGAGAATACGCAAGGGCGCGTCTCTTTAGCCAAAGCCTTGCCTTATGTGTTGGGAATTTTAGGAATGATTCTGGTGATCGCCGGAATTTATTTTTGGCGCTCGAGCGGTCAACCTGTTTCTAAGACGCGCCGCCGCGCCGCGCATAATGTGGCGAAGACTAAAGAGGAAAGCGTGTATTGTTCGCAATGCGGCGATCGCGCCAAGCCCGGCGATCGCTTTTGCCGAACTTGCGGCGCGCGCCTGAAAAGTTAGCGGCTGAGTCTACAAGAATGTAAAGTCATTAATTGACGCATCTTCGCCTTGCAAGTATAATTTTTACGTTATCCCTATAATTAGGGATGGGTAAGTAGAGGAAAAATGGCTCTGCGTGGAAACTTACGTGATTTTACGATTACACAACTACTCAACCTGATTAACCTCGCCAATCGAACCGGCACGTTAATTATTGATAACCCCGTCGAACAGGCGCAGGTGGCTTTTCGCGGCGGTAAATTGGCTTATGCGCGCATCGGCAAAGATGACGGAAGTTTGGCGGCGGTTTTGCACAAAGCCAATAAAATCAACGCCAATCAATATCGCGCCATTGCAGATCGCGCCGGTCAGATGACGGATAAAGAACTCGGCTTGCTATTAATTAATGCCGGCTACGTCACCCAAGAAGATATTCTGCTCAACTTACAGGCGTATTTCACAGACGCAATTCGCAAATTATTCACGTGGGTCGAAGGTTCGTTTCGCTTTGAAAATGAAATGATGCCGCCCGACGATAGAATTAACGTCAGGCTCGATCTTGAAAATATCATTATCGAAGGCTCGCGCCAATTGCGCGAACTGGAACAACTGCAGGACGAAATCCCCAGCTTGGACATGGCTCTAAAATTTACCGAACGCCCGTTGACGAACGTCAACCTAAGCGTGGAAGAATGGAAAGTCGTCAAATTTGTGGATCCGAAAAATACGATGAAGCAAATTGGCGCTACCAATAAATTGAACGATCTCGAAGTGCGAAAAATTGTATATGGTTTACTGCAGGCAGGTCTGGTGGAAATTATCCGCCCCGCCGGTACGGTCATTCAGCCCAGCCCGAAGACATACCCAACCCAAGACAAAGAAGAACAAAAGACATTAATCAATAAACTGATCGGCCGCATTCGTTCGATGTAAATTTATTTAAGGCATTTATAGATCAGAAGGATAGGTATTATGCAAACGGTCAAAATGGTAGTCACAGGTCCCTTTAGCGCCGGCAAGACGCAGTTCATTCAATCCGTCAGCGAAATTGACGTCGTTGCCACAGAACGTAAAATCTCGTCAGATGAAGAGCGCTCCGTCAAATCCGCAACGACTGTAGCGATGGACTTTGGTCGCATTACGGTAGACGAAGATTTGGTTTTATTCCTCTTCGGCACGCCCGGTCAGAAACGCTTTGACTTCATGTGGGAGATTCTCTCCGAAGGCATGTTAGGCTTTATCGTGATGGTAGATAGCACCCGCCCGGAGACTTTCCGCGAAGCGCGCTCAATTTTAGAGACCTTCCGCGCCTATGCCCCAACGCCTTTTGTGGTTGCCGCCAATAAACAGGATGCCGCCGACGCCTGGGAGATTGACGATATCCGTCATGCCCTGCGTTTGGACAGCCAGACAAAATTATTGCCGTGCGTCGCCACTGATCGCGCCACCGTCAAGACGGTTTTGCTGGAGCTTTTATATAGCATTATTCAAGAGATGGAGTCCGGGAAATAGGGACGGATTGATAACCAACTGTGTCTTCAATTACGACTGATCAAGGTATCGTTCACTACGAAGTTTACGGGCGGGGGCGGCCCGTAATTCTCTTGCATGGCTGGCTTGGTTCTTGGGGGTTGTGGCAGGAAACCATGGCTTACCTCGGCGCGTTTTACCGCACCTACGCGCTGGATTTTTGGGGCTTTGGCGAATCGGGTAAAAAACGCGATACATACGCGGTTTCAGATTTCGTCAGTTTGGTAGATCAATTCATGGAGCAGTTGGGCATTGTCCATGCGCCGTTAGTGGGGCATAGCATGGGCGGCACGGTTAGCTTGTCGGTCGCTATCCGCTACCCAGAACGCGCCAGCAAAGTTGTGGTGGTTGGCTCGCCGATCGTCGGCTCCTCGCTGGCGCCTTTGCTCAAACTGGCTGGCTATCGTCCCATTGCCTTCATGCTCTTCAACATGATGGGCGTCTTTCGGGCAGGGATGCGCTTATACTCGCCGTTCATTTGTAGAGACCCGCGCTTTCCAGATATGATGGACCGCGACCTCTCCCGTACCACGCTTGAATCTTTCCTCCTTTCCATTGCCTCCCTCCGCAGAACGGACTTAACTTCCGCCCTCCCGCAAATTAAAATTCCGGTGATGGGCATCTACGGCGATAAAGACGTGATCGTTCATCCGCTTCAATGGAAGCCTTTGCAAAAAGGCGTTCCGCATTCGCTGATCGAGCGCTTCCCAACCGCCGGGCATTTCCCCATGTTTGAAGAGCCGAACGAATTTAGCCATAAGATAAAAACCTTTTTGGATCAAGAGAAGCCAACGCCATGAGCGGCGGCTCTTTTTATTATCCGCAGAAAATGGGGCGGGCGCTCCTCGCTGGTATGGAAGAAATACTCAGCCCCAATGGAATGCGCCATGCCCTGAAACTCGGCGGGCTTGAAAATATGCTTCAAGAACAGCCCGTTCAAAAATTCCCATTTGAAAGCATCAGCGCTTTGCAAACTACCTTGGAATTGATTTACGGACCGCACGGCGGCAGAGGCGTCGCCTTGCGCGCTGGGCGCGCATCTTTTAAATATGGGTTGAAAGAATACGGCTCTATGCTTGGGCTGACAGAAAGCGCTTTTCGCTTGCTGGCTTTGCCCAATAAATTACACGCCGGCGCGCGCGCTTTCGCGGAATTGTTCAATAAACATACCGATCAAATCGTCCGCGTGACGGAAGGCGAAAATCAAATCATTTGGCAAATTGAGCGCTGTCCACTGTGCTGGGGGCGCGCGGCGGAAGAACCGATCTGCCATTTGGCGGTGGGCTTAATTCAAGAAGCCCTATATTGGGTGAGCGGGGGCAAAGTTTTTAATGTGGAAGAGACAGAATGCAGGGCCGCGGGCGGCGCAACTTGCAAAATCGTGATTGACAAAACGCCGCTCACATAATTTGTTGACGTTTACAAATTTGTTGGACAGGGCGTTTCATTGCAGACTTTGATTTATAATTAAGCAATGCTTAAGATCATCCTGCACGCGCAGAACCCAATCATGCCGTTTTGCGAACCAGCCCGCGAACTGCGAATTCAAAATACGCCGCTCTGGTTACATCAGCGTAACTTGCTCGCTCCGTATGTCACCCGCGAAATGGAATTGAAGCAAGGCGATCCGTTACAGCGCGTGCGCGAACCCTCGATTGTTTACCGCGATAACCTGTTTTTTGATAAACACTACATTGACGAATTTATCAAGCAAGCCGTCCGTTTGAACCGACCGGTGCGCGCCGCCTTCCGCGCTGACGACCCCGCTTTCAAAGAACACGCTTTTCCGCTTTCAACTTCCTACACGCCTGCCGGTAGCCTGTACCTTGCCGATCTATGGTATTACCCGAATGGTCCTATGGCGGGCGTGGAGCCGCTCGTGGTGGATTTACAAGCGCGGGAAATTGGCTACTACCATGTGCCAACCTACATGGCCGATAACAGCGGCGATCTCGTCTTTCAAGTCCCTTTGCGTTCTTTGATGGCGATTGATTCGTGGGTGCATGTATTTATTGCCGATATGGTCTTTGGGCAATTCGCACATGGCGCGCGCTTTGAAAAAAGATTGAATGAAGATCTAGCTTTCAAACTCAAAATTATCGGCAAGGCGATTTATGAGGGGCGACAGGTTTTAGAATGTTCTGAACTGGTTAAGATCGGTAAGAACTGCGTGATTGACCCCAGCGCCACAATTCACGGCCCGGCGATCATCGGCGATAACGTGACGATCAACGCCGGAGCGGTGATCGAAAACAGTATTATTGGCAACAACGTCAATATTTCGCAAGACGTGCAGGTGATGCTTTCCGTAGTGGGGGATGGCGCCTTCCTGCCTTTCCGCGCCGCCCTGTTTATGACAACCCTCATGGAACACAGCATGTTGGCGCAAAACACCTGCTTGCAAATGTGCGTCGTTGGGCGCAATACGTTTATTGGTGCAGGCTCCACGTGGACGGATTACAACTTGATTCCCGCGCCGATTCGCGCCAGAGACGGCAACGGCAAATTGAGCATTTCCAACCGCCCGGTGATGGGCGGCTGTGTCGGTCATAATTGCCGGATTGGCTCAGGCATGATCGTTTATCCCGCCCGCACAATTGAATCGGACGTGGTCTTAGCCGCCTCGAAAGAGCGCCGCGTGATTGACCGCGATATCACCTTCGCCGATAGCGATCATCATCATTTGAAACAAGCTCAATTGCATCAAACCCCGTACCACAAACCTGCAAAGGAAAATCTGGAATCTTGGTAACGCCTCAATGGATAGCTTCGCCTTCATCATTCATCCCATTGACCCTAAGCGAGACGTCAGCCGAAAATTCCCCTTTTTAGGCAAAGCCCTTTCTGAACGGCAAATAGACTTTTTCTCCACCTTCTTCCCGCCGGTGTACATTTCTGAAATTGAAGGGATTACCTCCGCCGCCACCGGCAAGACGATCAAAGGCTGGTTCCTTGCATGTCCGTATACTCCAAAACGTATGTTGGAATTGCCCGAACGCGCGGTCTATCGTAAAATTGTGCAAACCGGCCGAATGGCTGAGAAACTTGGCGCGAACATGCTTGGACTCGGAGCGTTCACTTCGGTTGTTGGCGACGCGGGCCTGACGATTGCGAACGCGCTGGATGTGCCAGTCACCACTGGCGATTCTTACACGGTGGCGATGGCAGTTCAAGCCATTCGGGACGCCGCAGTTGCTATGAATATTGAGATCAAGGACGCGACTGTGGCGGTAGTCGGCGCGACCGGCGCGATTGGGCGCGTCTGCGCGGAACTGTTAGCGGACGAAGCGGCGCGGATTTTGCTCGTCGCGCGGGATGAGAAAAAACTCGAAGCATTGCAGAGCAGACTCAAGGTCCACGCGAGCGGCGAGTTGGTCATCAGCACGAAGATGGATATATTGAAAGACGCGCAATTGATTCTCACCGTCACCAGCGCCGTTCACGATATTATCCGCCCGGAGCATTTGCAACCCGGGAGCGTGATTTGCGATGTGGCGCGTCCCCGCGATGTTTCTGTAATGGTTGCGCGGGCAAGAGATGATATATTAGTGATTGACGGCGGAATGGTGGACGTGCCAGGCCCCGTGAATTTCCATTTTAACTTTGGTTTTCCGGAAGGCAAAGCCTACGCTTGCATGGCGGAAACCATCGCGCTGACTTTGGAAGGTCGTTTTGAGGATTATACGGTCGGCAAGGAGATCACATTGGAACGCGTCAGAGAGATTACTGCAATCGCTGAAAAACATGGTTTTAAAATGAGCGGTTTCCGCTCGTTTGAGCGCGAAATTACAGAAGAACAAATTGAAGCCGTGCGCCGAAACGCTCGCGTGAGCAAGCGGCATTCTTAGAGGAGAGCTATTATGCCTAGTCCCCGCCTGTTGGTCGTTGAAGATGACGTAGATATTGCAAACATGCTGAAGATTTATTTTTCCGGCTTGCAGTTCACTGTGGACGTTGCAAACCGGGGAATGGACGCGCTGGAAAAGGTCAAGCACGTTTTGCCGCACTTGATGGTGTTGGATATTATGTTGCCGGATATTGACGGGTATGAAGTTTGCCGCAGGTTGCGCACCAACACCCGCACCAGTCATATTCCGGTCATCTTCCTCACTCAAAAAGACGAACGTAGCGATAAATTGCAAGGGCTGGAATTGGGCGCGGACGATTACATCACCAAGCCTTTTGATATTGAAGAATTGAAACTGCGCGTGCAAGGCGCAATTCGCCGCTCGGAACGCGAGAGCCTAACCGACCCGCGCTCCGGTTTGCCAGCCGGGCGCTTGATTGAAGAACAACTGCGCCGCATCATCCGCGCCGATAATTGGGCTTTGCTCGATTTGCGTTTGAATAACTTTGACGCATTCAAAGACGTGTATGGTTTTGTGGCGGGCGATGATGTTTTGCGTTTTGCTTCGATGGTCATTGGCGAGGTGGTGGATGAACTTGGCACCACCAACGATTTTGTCGGTCATGCCGGCGGCGATAATTTTATTATCATCACCACTAATGAAGCCGCTCCGGCAATTCGTCAAAAATTGAAAGAGCGGTTTGCCGCCGAGGTGCAAAGTCACTATAACTTTATTGATCGTCAGCAGGGCTTTATTCAGGCGCCGCAGGCAGATGGCGGCGTAGAAAAAGTCGGCTTTATGACTCTTTCGGCGGGCTTGGTCTCTCCGACTTCGCATTCCTTTGCGGATATTCGCGAGATCACCGAACTGGCGGCTGAAGCGCGCCGTCAGGACGCGGGAACCACGCCGTAGTTTAGGCGAGCGCATCCATGTTTTTGGGCTTGTTCATTACCGGGCTGGTCTTAATTGCCTTAGCTTGGGTATTTATCAGCGTTGCCCCTCAAATGCAGGCGGGTCTGCATGAGGGGGAGAGCCCATTTGCAATTTCTTCTGATTTACAAACTAACGAAGCGGCGCTCGTGATTCAACCCGGCGGACGGGTTGAATATATGAACGAAGCGGCGCGCGCCTATTTCAACTTGCACGAGGACGAGCCGTATGATCTCGAAAAATTGGCGCGCCAAACGCGCCCTTCCGAAGTTTTTCTAAGCTTATGCGCCGCTCCGGGCAGTAAACGAGTGACGCTTTCTGGAAAGCTGATCGAGGTCACTTCTTTTCAAGCGCCGGGGGCTTACCCGGTGATGCTCGTCTCTTTACGCGATAAAGAATTGTCTCCGGCTTTAGAGCGCGGAGCAGACGCGCCTGATGAATTTTTCCGAATCATTTCCGAATTTACCGGCAAAGTCTCCGCGCAATTGGATCTGCCCAGTACGCTCCGCTCAATTCTAGAATATATAGACCATCTGATTCCTTCAGATATTCTTGAATTGAAAGTATGGGATGTTAAAACTCAACAGTTCGCTTCGATCCACACTTTTACGCCGGAAGGCCTCGTCGCTGAAGTAAAGAATTCACAGTTTGGCGGGCTAACTCAACAATTGTTGGAACGCGAAGTTTCTTTACTGATCGCCGATTCCCAAATTCAACCGGAATTAACCAGCAGTGGGGAACTCCGCTCGGTGCGTTCTTATTTGGGCGTGAAATTAATCGCCGGTGGCGAAATGATTGGGGTTGTTGAAGCCGGGCAAATCGGCAGTAATAATTTTAGCTCGCACGAACTCGAGTTATTGCAATTTGTCGCTACGCAAACGGCGGTAGCCTTACGAAACGCAACCTTATATGAAGAAGAACAAAAACGCGCGGCGGAACTCGCCGGGCTGGCAGATTTAAATCAATCGCTGGGCGTCATCCGCGAGATTCAAGATTTATACACGCGCTTAGTGCAAAGCATTGCGCCTTTGTTTGATGCGGACATCATCGGCTTTTTATTATATGACGAAGAGAAGCATACGCTTGAAGGTAAAAACCCATTTCGGGGGCTACCCGCGCAAATCGTTGAAATTTATCGCGCTACAATCCCAGCCGGTAGCGCGGCTGAACAATTGATCCTGAGTCAAAAAGCGATCGTCGCTTCAAACGCCGGCGCGGATGAAACTTGGCGGACATTAGGCTTGAATGACGTAGCAGTTGCCGCGAGTTTGCGCGAGAACGCGCTGATCCCGTTGGTTTCTTCCGGACGAATGCTTGGCTATTTACAACTGGGGCATCATACGCGCGGAAATACCGCATTTACTACGGAAGAGTTAAGACTGATGAACATCGTCGCCAATCAAGCGGCGGCGATCATTGAAAACGTGCTCTTGGTTCAGCAGGCGCGCGCGCGCGCCTATCGCGCGGACGCATTGCGCCGCATTGCCAGCCTTTCCGGCTCTTCCGCGACGATCGAAGAAATTTTGAAATATTCCATGCAGGAAATGGCGAATCTTTTCCAGGCGGATAGCGGCGCCGTTTTCCTGTTGGATGAAGATCGCGGCGAACTACACCTGCAGTTGGAATCGATCTACGGCATTGTCGAAGGGATAGACCCGTCCTTCCTGCAAATATTTATCGCCGACCCCAGCTATCGCTTTACAGTTTCTGGTAGTCAGAAGGCGTTTGTCTCTGGGCGTCTTAGTATGGATCGCCGCGTGCTTTCCGTTTATCGCCCGCTCGCTACGGTGCTCCAAAATGAATCCGTGATGGTTGTGCCGTTAACCGCGCGGAACAAAAGCATCGGCGAGTTGATGTTAGGAAGCCGCAAGCCGGACTTCTTCAATGAATACGACCTGCAGTTAGTTTCCAGCGCCGCGGGACAATTAGCCACCGCGATTGAATCTGCAAATTTATTGAATCAAACCGACGATGCGCTTCGCCGCCGCGTGGATCAACTTGCCGGCTTGAATAGATTGAGCAAAGAACTCGGCGCTTCGCTGGACATCCATCACCTTTTACAAGTGATGCAGAATGAAAGCCTGCGAATTTTGCACGCCAACTCCGCTTCGATTGTCGTCATTGAGCAAGGCTCCGATCTTTCTGCGCCGGTTATCTTACACGCTACGGGTAGTTCTACCCCGCAAGCCTTTTCTCAACGCGAACTGACTGCCCTGCGAAAAAATGAAATGCAAGTTGTCGCGGAATATGCAAACGGCTCGCCAATTCCTCCAGAAGCCTTTGCCGCCGCTTTGATCGTGCCAATTACCCATCAAGGCGAAAAAATCGGCTTATTAAATTTACAAACTGTTTCGCCGAATTTTTTCAATTTGGAAACTGCCGAGTTTGCGCAGGCATTTGCTATTCAAGCGGGCATTTCCTTAAGCACCGCGCAGAGATATCAAAGCGAAAGACAACGCGCAGAATTGATGCGGCGCCGCGCGGATACTTTAGTGCGCTTGACCGACGTGAGCTATCACATTAGCTACGATCAACCGCTGGAAAACGTCTTGAACTTAATTGCCAGCGGCATTCGGAATGCGACTCCCTTCAACATCGTTTTGATGAGCATCCTCGAGCCGGATACCGGTTTGCTCCGCCGCATCACCGC
>JADLCG010000132.1 GCA_020847355.1 Anaerolineales bacterium
CCGGGTGTTCTTCCACCTTCTCGTAAATTTTCTCCAACTTTGCTTGTTCAACTTTTCTAGCCATGTCCTGCCTCCGTAGTGTGAATTTCGTCCACTTTACGGCAGGCATGTTGCAGGTACTGCAACACAATGCTATGTATTTATGTTCTGACTGTTTTCTCCTGGCTAGGGATTTTCCCAAAAAACTCCGGCAATTTCCTGAATATCGGTTGTCGCTGTTGGACATTTCTTCGTGACGTTCGTGCTGATTTTGGTGAAGGCCTGGAGGACTGCTGGTTAGTAAGGGAATTAACGACCTGTTCCAGTAATTGGAAAGGCCATTGTACGTATTAGATATATTTAACTAAAAGTCCTATATCTCTTAATCATTTGGTTTTAATGCTTAAGAACCAGTGGGAATTTCATCGCTGGCCCTGCTTGGCGAAGGCTACCCCTTCATGATATGCGTCTGATCTCGCCGAGAATTGGTTATATAATGCTTGCCGCAAGTGGGTTGGGATTTGACTTCCCCGGTCACAGGTTCAAGTCCTGTCCCCGCTACTAATCGTAAAAAGACCATAACTTTTGTTATGGTCTTTTTATTTTACAATTAGAAAATGTTCCGGAAAACAAAGCCTGTCTTTCGAATAATTTTGCTTGCGCTTTTAGCGAGCGCGCTTTTAGGCGGTTATCTTTTTTATGATTTGCCGTCCATTGATTTAATTTCAAAGAACCTGAATCATCCCAGCGTAAAAATAACGGATCGCAATGGGAAATTGCTTTATGAAATTATTTCTGCAGAGGGCGGGCGTAACGCAGTTTTAGATTTTGCCAACATCCCGCAATGTATGAAAGACGCGACAATTGCCGTGGAAGATAAAAACTTTTATCAAAACCCGGGGATAGACGTTTCAGGAATTGTTCGCGCGTTTTGGATTAATCTCAAAGGCGGCGAAACGCTGGCAGGCGGAAGCACCATCACTCAGCAAGTTGCGCGCATTTTGTTATTAAGCGCCGACGAAAGAGCGGAGCGCTCTCTACGCAGAAAATTGCGCGAGAGCGTTTTGGCTTGGCAGATCACGCAAAAATATTCCAAAGATGAAATTCTGGCTTTGTATTTGAATCAGGTTTATTACGGCGGCGTGGCTTATGGCATCGAAGCCGCCGCACAAACCTACTTTGGAAAACCTGCGAACGAATTGATTCTTCCGGAGTGCGCTTTGCTTGCAGGCTTGCCTCAAACGCCGGGCATCTATAACCCTTTTACCAACCCTGAACTTGCTCTTGCCCGCCAAAAAACAGTTTTAGGGTTGATGGAAAAAAATGGATATATCACGCAAACGCAACGCAGTGCGGCAGAAAATACGCCGTTGAGCTATAACGCTGAACCGTATCCGATTGAGGCGCCTCACTTTATTTGGTTGATCAAAGATCAATTAGATGAGTTGGCGTTCAATCAGCTTGTGGCTTCAAATCAAAGCCTTGTCGTTCGCACGACGCTCGATCTCGATTTGCAACAACTTGCCGAAGAAATTGTTAAACGGCGGCTCGCTAGTTTTGTGCCGCTCGAAAGCCAGATCAGCCACAACGTTAAGAATGCGGCGCTGATTATTTTGAATCCGCAGACCGGCGAAATCCTATCAATGCTTGGGAGCGCGGACTATTTCGATTCAAATATTCAAGGCGCGTTGAATATGACAATTTCTAAGCGGCAAACCGGCTCTGCTTTTAAGCCGATCATTTACGCCGCCGCGCTAAACCCGAGCCTGCCTCAGCCTTTGACGGCTGGTTCTACGCTTTTAGATGTTGCCACTACTTTTGAAACCAATGATACGCTTCCTTATGCGCCGGTAAATTATGATCTTAAGGAACATGGTTATGTTTCGGTGCGTGAGGCGTTGGCTTCTTCGCTTAATATCCCAGCGACCTTAACTTTGGAGCATGTTGGCATACCGCAGGTTGTGGAGCTTGCTCACCAGTTGGGCATTGAATCGCTTTCAGCGCCGCAGGATTATGATCTTTCATTAGCGCTGGGCGGCGGACAAATGACGTTGTTGGAACTTTCTAGCGCTTATGCCGCGTTTGCGAATCACGGTAAGTTTATAGCTAATTCCGTCATTTTAGATATTCGTAATGCAGACGGCGAATTGCTGTATGAACCAAAGAAAGCGCCGGCCGTGCAAGTAATTGATCCGCAGGTGGCGTGGTTGATTAGCGACATCTTAAGCGACGACCAATCGCGTCAAACTGGTTTTGGGCTAAACAGCATCTTGAAACTTGATCGTGTTGCGGCGGTGAAGACCGGCACCACTACGAATTTTCATGATAACTGGACGATTGGGTATACTCCAGATTTAGTGGTTGGCGTTTGGGTGGGGAATAGCAATTACGAAGCCATGCATAACGTCACGGGCTTGACTGGCGCCGCGCCGATTTGGCATGAAGTAATGCGCTCTGTGTTAGCAGGCAAGCCGGATAAACCTTTTATTCAGCCAGATGGTTTGGTACAAGTTGAAATCTGCGCCCTTTCGGGTATGTTGCCGACCGCTGAATGTCCTTATACAAAAAAAGAATGGTACATCTATGGGACACAGCCGAAAATACCGGATACTTTTTATAAACAAATTTTGATTGACGCTTGGACAAACACGCTCGCAAATAATTTCACCCCGCCCGAACGAGTTCAGGCGCTTACCGTGTTGGATGTTCCGCCTGAAGCGCAAGCCTGGGCGCGCTCGCAGGGTTTGCCTTTGTTAATAGATTATTCGGAAAATCAGGCGAGCGATCTAGGGCAGTTACGATTAACTTCGCCGGTGAATAATACAACCTATCGGCTTGACCTAACGTTTGATTTGTCCGCTCAGCAGATCTTAGTAGAAGCGCTTGGGAATGGATTTGCTCAAGTCACTTTATATGTAGATGGAAATTCATTAGGCTCTTTTTCTGAAGCGCCTTATCAAGTTTGGTGGCGACTTTCAGAAGGAAAACATCAATTTTGGGTCGAGGGCGTAAATCTTGACGGCGAGCTTGTAAAAAGCGAGACGGCTACAATTGAAGTTGTTAAATAAGAAACGAACTGTCTTCTGGAAAGACAGTTCGTTTTTATTATTTGACGATGAAAATGCTCCCGGCGCCTCTTCCGCCGACATCGGGGAAATAAAATTCGGATGCGGTGGGCGGAATCACGTTAAAAGTCCCGACTGTGCTGGCGCGCGCAAGATAAGTGTAGACGTAAGTTCCTGCGGGCAGATAATCTGTTGAAAGAACCACTTTCTCGTCGCGCAATTCAATGTGACTAAAATACCACCAGCCCCAGCCGCGCTCACGATAGTCTGTGACGGTGTAAGTAAGCGGAATTTGAACATCCGTCGCTAAATTGGAATCAACCGCTTCCAGCCCAGCCGGGAGCGGATCGTTGATCACGACATAGCTAACTGAGGCTGGCACAACGACTGTCAAACGCACTTTTACCAATTCGCCTTGCTCAATTTCAGTAATCGGCGTTTCGGAGTCGTTTAGCGTAAAGTATTCACGCGAAAGCGTTATGCCTTGATCTAAGGCTTGGACTTCCTCCACAGGCAGGCTGGTCGTGAGATATGCGGAATAATATAAATTTCCATCTCCGCGACCGCGCGTAAAGACCAGACTGTTTGCCTGTTCTTTGAGCAAATCCTTTAATCCGATTTCAAGGTTGACGTTTTCTGTCAGGTTTTCTTGATTCGCTTGCCCTTCTTTGATCAACGTATTGTTTAACCCAAGCGCATATTTGTAATTTGTCTGATATTCGCGCGATGCAGTCATCCAATTTGTGAGCGCAATCAGCGACCAAGTTGTTTCTTGCGTAGAATACCAATGCGTCCCTTGACGTTGCGCCATTAACCAGCGCACCGCATTGGCCGTAATTGGATTCTTTGGATTGATTTGTACAAATGTATTTAATATGATGGCTGTTGAGCGTGTGTCAGTGTTCCAGTTCTGCCAATCTTTTGCCGCTTCTTCCCAATGTGCGCCAGAGGCGGATAATATCGCGGCAGTCTCTAGATCAGACATCAACGCGGAGATTCTGGAATCCTCTGCGTCTAATAGATGCAACGCTTGCGCTAAATATGCCTTTCCGTATAAATCTAACCTATCGCGATATTCAAAAATCATATTTGTCGCGCCTGAATCTAATGCGTCCGCGCGAGCGAGCGCATACAATATAAAGGCTTGACGATTGAATTTCCAAGAAGCTTCGTTGCGTTGAAGTGTGGGATGGTTGCTTTTGAGGTAAGTTATGCCTCTTTGCAAAACTTCCGCTGAAATTTCATAGCCCGATTCCTGCGTTTCAATCAGTCCATAAATTACATAAGCGCTGGTATATGGATCGCTTTCTGCGTCGTCCCACCAATTCCAGCCGCCGTCGCTTCCTTGCTTGGCGTAAATTCTTTGTAGCGCCGCGCTAACTTGCGTGTCAAGATAGGCGTTGATGGGTAAATTTATTTCGGCGGCTTTTAACGCTCGTTTTGTAATTACGTTCGGCAGGATGCGCGAGATAGTCTGCTCCATACAAAGATATTCATAATCCGCAAGGTAAGACAAACTGGATTGCATAGATGCCGCGAGCGAAGGCGATAACTCAATTTTTAGGTTCGCGTCCGTAAAATTGTAGCTTGTTGGCAGTTGAATTGATTCAGTGATTGAATTTGCGGAAGTTAACATCCCAGAAGTCCCAACGCTTTCCTGAACGACAAACTTCAACACGGGAATTCCCTGATTGGGCAAAGTCCCTAATGGGGGTTTGCTCGCGTCTGAAAAAGCGCCGCTCTGCGCTGTTGCGGTTAAATCCACCCGCGTTGCATCTGGATTGACCGTTACATCCCAAGCGACAAAACTTTGTCCTTTGGCTTGAACTAGGATATTTTGTTGATTTTCAGAGTTGATTTGAATTCCTTTGGCGTTCAAACTTGCGCTAACCTGCATGTCTGTATCGGTAGTATTGTGAATCACGGCGCCGATTCTCGCTTCATCCCCAACGACAAAGAAGCGCGGCGTTTGCAGTTGAATAAATAGCGGCTTGGCGCTGATCAATTCATGGGTCGCTTCGCCAACGCGGCTATCCAGCGTCGCCGCTTTTACTTCCGTGTGCCAAGTGGTTAAGTTCTCTGGTAATTTTACGGTCACTTGGGCGTAGCCATTTTTATCCGTTAGCACATGCGCCAAAAAGACCGCCGTATCTTTGAAATCTTCGCGCACCGTGATAATGCCGGGTTCGCCACTGCCGCCGCCGCCCATGCGCGCGCCATCTGGTATCGTCTTAACATAATTAGCGTTGAAAGCGTCTGCATTAGAGACTAGCCCCAGCGCAGTCTGCACGCTTAAACTTGTTTCAGGATAAAAGCTAGAGATCATCGCCGGGGAATTTGCCGGCGCTAATGCCAATGCGGCTTTATCGGTAACTGCCACTGAAACGTCAGCCGAAACGGGGTTTCCGTAAATATCCTTGGTTTCAATCGTATAAGTTACTTCGTCGCCGGGTCCGGCAAATTCTTTATCCGCGCTAATTGAAACGTCCAAAGTTTTTTCTTTGGTATCAATGTTGATTTTCGTCATCCCAATCTTAAAATCTGGACTGCCTCCGCCAGTTTCTGCTCCGCTAATTACGGTTACAGATACATAAGCGGTCGGCGCCATTTCGTCAGTGATTGGCAATTTGTAAATCGTACTGCTTCCTTCTAATTGAATAACTTCTTGCTTGTAAATGTGTCCGCGTTCATAAGTCACCAATGCGTACACTTTTCCTTCAAAAGGTTGCGCAATGAGCAACTCAGCCACGTCCCCGGCGGAATAACTGTCTTTATCTGCAATCAATTTGAAACTTCGATCGTTGGTTCTCCGCCATGAAACATACGAATTGCCAGCCGCCCAAATGTAAGTTGAAGATTGGTGAATGTTTCCTTTTGGATCTTTGACCGTGACCAAGGCTTTATAGATTCCGCCTTTGGACGGCGTAAAAGCGACTTCGGCGACTCCATCTACGCTGGTAGTTGCGTTGACAACCCCAACCGGGATTTCTCTGACAGAAGTTTCCCAACGCAGTTGACCCTGTTCGTCTTTTTTCTGCACGCTGTACCATTGACGTTCAACAAACTTGACCGTAACCTTTTGATCCGCAACTGGGACAGAGTTCCAATCTAACACCACGAGATCAAACTTGCCCGCTTCGCCTTGTTTGACCACATAAGATTGAGAGCGAATCCCCGCATAATATTCGCTTTGATGCATGACGATGCTTGTGCCGCCGCTGACGGTATTGCCAGCTACGTCTGTGACGTTTGCGTAAAACTGAATTTTGCGGCTGTGCTGATCGTCTCCAAAATCAAGCGCTTGGGAAATTTCTAAAGAGCCGTCTGCGCCAAGAACGTCTTCTCCTTGTTTTAAAGCGTCTCTTTGTACTGCGTTTGAATACGACGAATAAAAATCGCGATCCCAATCCATAAAACTGTAGCGCGTATATTTCGGAATGGGCGAAAAATAGTAATAATCAGATTGAATGAACCAATTGACCTTTGCGTTTTTTACGTTTCCGCCGGAATAATAAGCGGCATTCACGTCGTAAGTGACCGTTTCGCCTGCTAGGGCGTTGACTTGGTCCGCCACTGCCTTAACTTCAAATTCGGGCTTTTTATATTCTGCAACGCTAAAACTCACTGCGGCAAAAGCGGGGTCGTCTGTTGAATTGGTCTGATAAGCGGAGATCGTATAACCTCCCAGCGAAATTCCCTCGTCAAGATGAACAGAACTACTAAAACTGCCTTGTTCGTTCACTTCCACATATTCGGAGAATATTTGTTTACCCCATTGTTCTACGACGACATACACTCGCTTTGCCTTTGACAGGCTGTAATGTAAATCGTCGTTTTCGCGCAGAATACCCTTGAAGAACACGTCTTGATTAGGACGATAAACCGGACGGTCTGTATATAAATAGCCAAATAAATCGGACGCAGGCGCGTAATAATTTTCATACACGCCTAAATCATAAGTAGAAACTCCGCTACCCCATCTCTGAGCGGTGAACGCGAAATCGCTTCCGCTGTCTGCGACGGCATACTTTGCTTCAGCGACGTTCAGATATGCGAGACCGTCTTGATTCGTTTTCGTTTTACCTAATTCTTTGAATTCGTCGTTGTAAAAGGTTACGCTTACATTTTCTCGCGGAATCCCGCTTTCTAAATCGGTGATCCAAGCCAGCCCTTCGGTAGGCGTGGTTTTCAAGGTCAAATTATCTGTCGCGACCGTGAAGACAAAGCCTTGCGCATAGCGCGTTTCATACTTAAGGTTTTTTGCGCTAACGCCAATAAAATAATAGCCAGCTTCAAGCGGCTGATCGTTTTCGTTGAATTGAAGATGTTCGTAGAACCTTATATTCTGCTCTTCAGAAGAAAACTCCCACTCTCGAATTGGCTTCGCCCTGGGCGTGAATGCATTTGGGCTGGCGTTAGTAGTGAGGGCGTAAAAATCTTTACTGGTGATGGAATAGACTGAGATTGTTCCGCCGACTAAATTGAGATGAGAAAAGTAAACCTCTTGCGGACCGTTAGCGCGATAGACCAATGGCGAATGCGGAAGCGCAAGGCTGGCATACGGAGCGTAATTCCCGTTTGAAAATTGATACGCCGTTTCATCTTTGATTGTGTTCCCGTAAATATCCGCCATGCCCGGCAGGATACGCACTACATAATCTGTGGCGGGTTCTAAGCCATAAATATATAAAGTTTTAGCATATTCATTGTAATAATAAGTCGGCTTTGCTTTAGGCGCAGGCAAAATTTGTACGCGCCCTTGCATACTTTCAAAATCCATCGCCGAGGCAAATTCCACCTGAATGGCAGCTTGATATTGTTCTAATTTTTCATCTGGCTTAGGCGAGACGCTCTTAATAGATGGATACGGCGCAGTCTTGAAATTTAAATCCAAGCCTTCTTTCAATCTCCCGCCGTCTGTCGCTTGCGCTTGCGCGCCTAACAGCAATTCATAAAAACCTGAAAGTTTCAAATTTTCTTTTGGCTCAATGCTCAAAACGGTAAATTCTTCGTTCCATGTGAAATTGACGGGCGCGCTTTGCTGTGTTTCTCGATTTACGATCTTCGTATTGGTTTCTACGCTGGCTTGAATCATCGGTTGAGCGAACTCGATGATAAAGGTTTGATTTAGCTTTACATTTTCAACTTCTGTGGTTGGGTTATATTCTGCGTCTTTTAAATAATAGGAACTGATCAAGGCAGGTCGCGTGCTAAATTGCCAATGATAAGACTCCGCCAATGCGTTTCCATTGGTATCTTTCAGCCCCGCTTCCACCTTAACCTCATACTTGGTACTGCTCAATAGATTTTTTTCCGGCTCAAACACATAGATGGACGAATTCACCCAATTGCCTTTTCCGGAGATGGGCGGCGAGAACTTTAACGGCTGAGGTAAATCTGCTTGCTCTTCTTCAATGCTCAAAGGCGCAACGGGCTGACTGAAAATTACGGTGATGTTGGCGTTCAAATCAATATCCGTCGAGTCATTTGCCGGCAATGCCTGCGAAACGATCAATGCGTCCACTGTAGTAAATTCTAGCTGGATGATTTCCTGAGGCGCAGAACCATCCAGCGCCAAAGCGTTGGTATTGATTACGGCCGTATAAGTTGTGGAGGGGAGCAGTTTTTTCGCGGGCGTGAAAACCAATGTTTGGGCGTTGGACCAAGTCACTTTTCCAGAAACAGGCTCGGACGAAGCGAGGAGCGCGAAGGCTTCCGCTGTTTTGGCTTGATCCATTTCTTTGTCAAAAATAATTTCAAAGGTTGAATCTAAATTTAATCTTTGTCCCGCAATGGGGTTTTGCGCGATGACCCGCGGAACGCTAGTTTGAGATTCGATGGATAGATTCGTTTCGTTCGGAAGAAGCGTAAAAACAATAGCAACGGTAATTAGGATTCCAAGAATGCGAACCAGCTTTTTGTTATTCATTTTTAGCTTTCCTTGATTAATTGCAAATTACCATTCGCAGTTGGGCGTTGTGTTGATCCCCGCGTTTTTTCCGATTCTTTTATACATGGTGACGTTTGTAAAAGGCTCGCCTAATAAGCCATCGTGAATTGCCCAAGAGCGTTTGCGAATTTTCTGCGCCGCTTCCGCTTGTCTAAATTCATTTGAGCCGTCCAACTGCGCGGCTAAATCTCCGCCGGTTTGAAAGCCCGCATGAATACTTTCCATTAGGCGTTTGCCCATTTGATAGGCAAAACCATAGCGTTCAAAAATGACCGCGTTGTGATAATACAACGGCTCGACGAAATATAAATCGTGACCCAACTCTGTGACGAAGACCTCAAACGCTTCGATTGCCTGACCTAGCAAACGCAACCCGCGCCTTACCTGACCCGGCGCCAGCCCAGCCGCCAGCGACATTTTCTCCGCCTCAACATTTCTTTGGAACGTTCCAAATTTTGTAGGCGAGCCGTCTGGCATTTTATCTACATCAAAGCGCGGCGAGTCGGGGTCGTTGAGGATATACAGCAAAACGTGAATTTGCCCGTTCATGGTATCGGTGAGGTGGGCGTATAAAATGGGGTCGGGAAAATCTACTTTATGGAAGAGGCGCATTTCCACATCAGTTGAACCACTGGCGAAGCGAAATTGTAAAAGGTTGCGTCCTAATGCCGAAGCGAGCGGCGGGAGATTATATTTTTCAAGCAGAATTTTAGGAATATAACGCGAGTAGATCGCGCGCTTTTCCGCTTCGGGTAGTAAATTGATTCCGCCAATAGTTGAAGGAGGCATAGCTTAGTTTCCTTTAGCGTACTCGCATGGCTCGATCTTTATCTCTGGCTTCGTCGCGTTTGGCGATGGTGGCGCGTTTATCGTAGGCTTTTTTGCCTTTCGCCAAAGCAATTTCTAATTTGGCGCGACCCTTTTTCAGGTAGATTTGAAGCGGCACAATCGTCATACCTTTGATCCGCACATTGTTCCAGAGTTCCAAAATTTGTTTTTTATGCAATAAAAGTTTGCGTTTGCGTTTAGGGTCGTGATTATGACGATTGCCTTGTTCGTAGGGCGCAATGTGCGCTTCGATCAGCCAAGCTTCTTTCCCGTCCAAAATATCTACATAGGCTTCTTGAATGCTCGCTTGACCGGCGCGAATGGATTTAATCTCAGTCCCTTGCAGAGCCAGCCCGGCTTCAAAAGTTTCGATCAGGAAATACTCAAAACTGGCTTTACGGTTTTTGGCTACGATTTTAATATCTTCAGTCATACGATGATTTTAGCATGAATTATTTTGAGCTTATCCCCATTTGAGGATGGAGAAGCCCGCCATTGCGCGTAATACGCCGAAGAGCAGGAGCGCGGCAACCAGACCCATTGCGTCGCCAATTAATGGTCCCACAAAGGAACTGAGCAGGATCGCGCCATTGAGCGCCATGTTATACCAAGCCAAATGCGAAGGACGGTCGTCTGGCGGTATTTTTTCGAGGATGTAATTTGCGTAGGCGCCGCCGGCAAACGCCCAAGCGATTCCGCCCAGAATGGAGATCGCGTAAAACTCCCAAACCTGCGTGGAGAAGGCTAAGATCAACGGGTAGATTGCCAAGCCGATCACGCCCCAGCCGGTGACGCCTTTGTGACCCAGACGGCGCACAACCCGATTTAGTTGCATCGAAAAAAGGAACATGCTGAAATAGTAAAGCGCCGTGCCGATCCCGATGTTGTTATCGTTTAGGAGCAGGACGTTTACGTTGTAAAGCGGATAGAGCGGCGTGGTGATGTTGTGCGCGAAGTGGAAGCCGAAGAGCAGGAGCAGTACGCGGCGAAACGGACTTTGTAAAATATCTACGCGGAAATGCGCGAGTAAACCTTTTAGCGATTCTCTTGGCTGAGTTTGCGGCGCGGGCAAAGGTTGGGTCGCTTCGAGCGGCTTGATGAAGTGCAAGTGTAAACTGCTCATTGCCGCGCCGAAGAAGCCGATCCCGAAAATGATTTGATAGCCAATCACGAAAGATGTTTGTTCGAGGATGAAGCCGCTGACCAGCGAGCTTGCCATGTAAGTGAATGCAAAGACAACGTTCCGCATTCCGGCGACGTGCGCGCGATAATTGATCGGCACAGATTCGGCGAACAGGGCATTGAACCCAACTCCCAGCGGCGTGAGCGGAATCGCCATCAAAAAGGTGATGATAATTAATGACCAAATTTGGGCTTGGGGATTTTTGAGGAGCGGGACGAGAATCCAGAGCGCGTAGCCAAAGCGATAAACTACCGAAGACCAAAAGACGGCGCGGTTGATATTGCGTTTTTCAACCCAGTGCGCCGAGGGAATGGCGATGAATAAATTCACCACCGCTGAAGCCGCGGCGATGAACCCAATTTGAAGCGCGTTTGCGCCGAGCCGCGCCGCGTAGATATTGAGGAAGTTGACCGCCGAGCCGCTCAGGACTCCGAACCAAGCGATGTCAAAATAAAGATGGATAAAATTGGCGTGAAATTTTTGAGGGATGTCTGTTTGACGGAAAATACGGTTGAGCATGAAATAATCATACTATAAATTCAGATTGACCCTCTGGCATAAGTTTGCGTAGGGCAGAAGGCGTGATTTTCGCAAGAAACCCAATATAAAAAGCGCGCCAGTCTAAAAGACTGGCGCGCTGAATTCTATACGGGCGATCAAGCCTGCCAACTGCTCAATACTTCGCTGAGTTTGGCGATTCGCTCGCGGAGCAGGACGGCGAAAATGCCAGCCGTGAGTAGCGTGATCCCGGAACAGCCAACGAGTAGGATGGTGGCGATTCCTTGCAGTTGCCCCAGGACGATGGTTACCACAGCCACGACTACAAAGAAAATCGGGAATAACGTTAGACTGCGCGAACGAATGACGATCCCGTAGAAAAGCACGAAGATCGCTTGCACGAAGAGCGCAAAGAAATAGATCAATTCGTTTTGCGAGACCATTTGTATATAGCTTGTGCCGACCAAGATAAATTGCGAAAGCATACCCATAATGTAGGCGCCAGTTTTACTGCCGGCGCGCACCAACAAATAATGTTGGATCAAACCAAGCAGGGCGGCGCCAATCGAAAAGAATTGCGGCTGGCTGATATTTAATCTGTTGAGCAGAATGAAGTATGCCCATAAATATAAACCATTGGCAGGAAACGCCAAATACACGTCCTTTCTGGCAAAGGCTTCAACTGCCCAAAGCGTCGCCGCTATGGTTACTGGAATCATCACATCTACTCCGCGGAAAGATGGCGCAAATAGCGAAACGAGAATCCCTAGCCCCAGCCCGCTGATCAAAAGCGTGGACGCCCAACGGGTTGCCAACTTTTGTAGCCGTAAGAAATGGCCGACGGCGTAATAAGCCAGAGCAAATATAATCACGGGATGAATCCACTCGTTGAAACCGAAAAGGCGTAATAGGAAAGAACCGGAAATCGGCAGGGTCAATGTGAAGGCGTAGAGTAGGATTGGGTTGTTGTAGAGCAGGCTCAGCGTTAAGAAGAGAAGCGCGTAGATGGCGAAGCCGATGGCGGCGGTGAGGTTGGGGGACGTCAATAGGAAGTTGTAATTGATCAAGGTCAACGCTGTGCCGACGAGACGAAGGACGATCGAGAGCGGGCGTGGTTGGGTGAAAGTTAGACGCGCAACGAGATCGGCGCCGAGCCAGATCAAACTATAGAACATTAAATGTGTGGTGACTTGCGTCACGTTGAAATCGTGAAGGATGAGAAATACGCCGAGGCTGAAGAAGACGGGCCCGCCTAGCTCGAAGTAACCGTTTTTTCGTAGAATCATTTCCGCCACGAAGAGCAGGCCAATAATCAATACGTACCAGCCGCTGGTCTCTTTGAGGAGGGCTAACGAAGTGAGCGAGATCAGAGCGCCTAAAACTAGCGCGCTGTTGCGGAGCATGAGAGACCATTTAGTGTAGGTTTGAAGCGCTAGCCCGAGCAGGAAATAGAGGACTGAAAGAATGGTGAGCGTGGGCAACCAGGCGTCTACTTTGAAATAATTGAAGATAAAGATGAACGCTAAGGCGAGCGAGCCGGTGGAGATGTAGCCGATCCATGCGGCGCGATAGATCAACGCATAGATTATGAAAAAAGCCGTGTAAATTGCGGAAATGACGGCGGCGCTGAGGGCGGAGGCGCTCCCGCTAATTAAGGCGCCGTAATTAATCAGGGTTAGCGCCGCTCCAGTAGCGCGGAGGAGGGTAGAGAGCGGACGCGGTTGCGTGAAAGTTAGGTGTGCGATAATATCGGCGCCCAACCAGATTAAGCTGTATATCGTCAAATGCGTGGCGGCTTGCGTCACGTTGAAATCGCGAAGGATGAGAAATACGCCAATGCTGAAGAGAACGGGCCCGCCTAGCTCGAAGTAACCGTTTTTTCGTAGAATCATTTCCGCTACGAAGAGTAAGCCAATAATCAATGCGTACCAGCCGCCAGTTTCTTTGAGCGTAATCAATGCGACAAATGAAATTAATCCGCCTAAGATGAGCGCGCTGTTGCGCAACATAAAAGACCACTTGGGGCGGGCTTGCAGCGCCAGTCCGAGCAGGAGGTAGAGAACCGAAAGGATGGTGAGCGCAGGCAACCAGGCGTCTACTTTGAAATAGTTGAAGACAAAGATGAACGCTAAGGCGAGCGAGCCGGTGGAGATGTAGCCGATCTGCGCGGTGCGATAAGCCGGAGCGTAAATTGCGAAGAAAATCGCGTACGCTGTGAAAATGATGGCGGCGTCGAGGGCGGAACTATTATCTTGAAAAAACGCAACCAGAGTGATTAGGTAAGCGAAAAAAACGAGAACAATTCCGTAAACCCGCAATGGGATGCGCCAGGGGGCGCGGTCGAGCCAATCCTTTTTGAGGAATAAATCGGGGAGTAAAAATAGCGCGCTGAGGACGAAGATTTGGTAACTTGACGGAATATGCAAGGCTTGGATCGTTTTTAGATTGAAAAATGCAAAATAGGCGATGATGAAATTGAGAAGCGCCAAAACCCACAAAAGCCATCTGGAGCGAAGCAGATGTAGCGCCGTGAGCGTGGCGCCGATTCCAAACGCAACGAGTAACATCAACCAACGGGTTTTGTCCACGCTGGCGGAAAATAGACTTTCTACGAGCGTGAGGAGTCCGGCGTAGAGGAGCGGCAGGCCGAAGTTTGAGATATTTTTGGAGCGTGAAACGCCTTCGCTGGCTATGGTTAACGCTATCCCCCAAATGAAGAAAGTAACGCTTGAGCCAAAAGATTCGAGTCCGAATGCGGCAATGATGAACCACGTCAGCGGAACCAACGCTCCAGCCGCGAGCCATTCAAAGATAAACTTGGGTTCTTCCCGCTTTGAAAGCACATAGAAGAGACTGGCGAGCGCCCATGTGAAGAATGAAGCCAATTGCCAGGGTGAACTGGGCGAAGAACTCCTAGTAACACTGCTGGTGAGCGTTACCACAGAAGAAAATAAAATAACAAATTGAACGAACTGCGTAGATAAAAATAGAGGGAGGGCGAAGTTGGAATCTTTCCATTTTCTCAAAAATGAAACGCCAGCCAACCCGGCGAATGTCGTCAATTGGATTAATAGAAAAACGAGTTCAAAATGAATGGGGGTGAATATTTTCGCGACATTGTAAGCGGAGAGTACGAGCGCCCCAAAAGCGGTGACGCTAAACAAGCGCGATTGGTAGAGATACACGCCGCCGCTCCACAGGGGCGCCATCAGAAGGTAAAAAATACTCCAATAGAGCGCAGTTCCTGAGGGGGAGAGGTTTAAGGCTGAACGTAATGCGTCTGCAAGGTTGTTGCCAGTGATGGGAAGTAGAAATGAGAAAACAATAAATAAAGCAAAACTGGGTTGCGGAAGCCTGTTTTTGATGGCAACCGCCAGTCCGCCAAAAAGAAATGTGCCGAGGATCAAAATCGGCAGGCGAAACTCGGGAACTGCCGCGCCTAAAATTGCGGCGGCGGCGATTACAAAGAACGCGCCGAGATATAAATAAATTTTGATGCTGGTTTCGCTGGTGAGAGTTTGCAAGAGCGTGGGGCGGGGTAGCTCTGGCTCTGGCTTGGGCTTGGGCGCGGAAACCTGAACTGGCGCGGGGGTTGCCTCAATTGGTTTGGGCGCAGAAACCTGAACCGGCGCATGAGTTTCTTCAATGGGGGCAGAAACTTCTTCAATGGGCGTAGGCGCGGAAACTTGAACAGGCTCCGGGTCCGAAGATTTTGGCGTAGAGATTCCGTCAATTTCAATAAGCGCAGGCTTGGTTGGGGAAATGAGATCAAAATCGTAACGGCGACGTAGGATATTTGCCGTTGAAGAGTTGATTAAACTGCCCAAAATCCATTCGTTAATTTCCCGCAAAAGCAGTTTGCGATTTTCAAGCTTGATCCCGCTTTTTAACGAGACGCTTTTTTGAACAGCTTGATGGATCTCTAAATTTAGAGTCTCTAACGCCGCTAGGCGAAGTTTTTTATTCTCCGCATCCATTGAGAGTTTTTCCACCTGCTGACGGATGGCGACACTGCTGAAATTAATTTCTTGCAACAGGTTCAGCCCTTCAAGCTGGGCGGACGGGTCTGGCGTTTTTAGCTTGCTTAAGATCAAGTTCAATATTTCTTGCTGGCTCAGATGCTTAAGTTTATCGTGAGTCATGTTTACCTCGCTTTATTGGGTATTTAGAAAAAAGACTTCCGCTTGCTCGCCCATTATCCTCTAAAGCTCAGGTAAGAAAACGCCAAAAACATTCAACCTGTAAAAAGTAAAACTGAATCAGATTCAGCCTGATAAACGCTATTTAATCACAACTCCGCTTCGCGCTGGAATTGAAACCTGCCTTCCGGTAATCTTTGGGACGCCTAATAAAACGCGCGGCTTGGCGTTTAATGGCAGTTCGATGGTTTGCTCGAATTCTGAAACATTGAGCGCAACAGTGATGGTTTTATTTTTATAAGAACGAGCGTACGCTATTACGGAGCCTTCAGCGAATAAGCGGCGATAAGTTCCGCGGCGGAGCGCTTCGTGATCTGCGCGGAGGTGGGCGCAGGCTTTGGCAAATTGGAGCAAGTCCTGATCCCATTTGTTTTCCTGCCACGGAAAAGCTTTGCGGCAGTCCGGGTCGTGACCGCCATCCAAGCCGATTTCATCGCCGTAGTAAATGCAAGGCGCGCCGGGGATGGTGAAGATGAATAGCCAAGCGAGTTTGAGCGCTTCTTTATTTCCGCTGGCGCAAGTGAGGAAGCGCGGCATGTCGTGGCTATCCAGCAAATTCAATTGCGCGAAAGCGATCTCGGCGGAATAGAGATTGAAAAGCCGGTCAATTTCATTGGCGAATTCTGCGGCTTGGAGCGGGCGGACGCGGTCTTTGATTCCGCCAGTTTGGTGAATTGCCGTCAGGTTCAAATGCTCCGCCGCAAAGAAACTCAATGCGGCGGCTGTGATCGGGTAGTTCATCACTGCGTCAAATTGATCGCCTTTCAGCCAGCGTTGCGCCTCGTGCCAAATCTCGCCCACGAGATACGCTTCGGGGTTTTGACTGCGAACGCGGCGCCGAAACTCGCGCCAAAATTCATCGTCGTCAATTTCTGCGGGCACGTCCAGCCGCCAGCCGTCAATCCCAAATTTGATCCAATATTCCGCCACGTTGAAGATGAATTCGCGGACGGCGGGCGTGCGGGTGTTGAATTTGGGCAAGGCGGGTAAATTCCACCAAGCGCGATAGCCGATGGCGGTCAAGCTATCTTCATGTTTGAGGGCGTTCTCTTCGTGATGCGTGGGGTAAGCGCCCCAGTGTTTTTTTCCGTTGAGCCGGTCTTCGTCAAAGTAAAACCAATCGCGGTAAGGCGAGGCCGCGCCTGTTTCTAAGACGTGGTGAAATTGCCAAAAGCCGCGCGAAGCATGGTTGAAAACGCCGTCTAAGATGATCCGCATACTGCGCCGATGGGCTTCTTTGAGCAGTTTTTTGAAGGCTTGATTTCCGCCCAATAGCGGATCTACGTTGTAATAATCGTAGGTGTGGTAGCGATGATTCGAGGCTGAGGCAAAGATCGGGTTAAGATAGAGCGCGTTGATGCCTAATTCTTGCAGGTAATCAAGTTTTTTGATCACGCCGTATAAGTCGCCGCCCTTAAAACCATAGGTAGTTGGCGCCGAATCCCAAGTTTCAAAGTTTAGGCTTTGAGCTGAAGATAAGTTACTTTTTGCGAAGCGGTCTGGGAAGATTTGATAGAAGATCGCGTCTTGAATCCACTGTGGCGTTGACATGAGTTCCCTGTGTAAAAAGAGACGCGAGGCTCAAATTCCTGCGCGTC
>JADLCG010000133.1 GCA_020847355.1 Anaerolineales bacterium
CGCGCTTGCGGCGGAAAAACAGGGCGCGCCTCTTCATCATAAGAATTTTCAATCAACTCATACACGCCCAATAATTTCACGCCCAAACTCGCCGCCACTTTTTCCGCTTTCGTTTTCGCTTTTTCCAATGCGCTGTTTAATCCGCGCTCGCGGGCTTCGTCTTCGTTGTATCGCCATTCAATGCGTTCCAAAGCGGCATTTTTTTGAGACGCGATCACATCCAACATGCCCGCCAATTGACTTAATTCTGCGCAACGAATTTTCAAGCGATACACAGCGCTGGATGATTTAAGCAACACGCCGCTTTCAGTTTCGAGATGTACGCCTTGCAGTTTGAGCGCCTCTTCCTTAACTCCGAAATTGGTCAGCGCTTCGAGAAGCTGATTCACCTCTTTGGCTTTTTTTAGCGCTTCATTCCCACTGACGAGCGACGAGCCTTTGACAGTCACGTGCAAATCGGCATGAGTGGCGGAGATCTCTTCTTTATAACTTGTGGATATTTTTATGGTATCAGGTTTAGCTTCCATGAATTTTCCTTTGGAAAATGACGATAGACCATGATCTATCGTCCATCGTCTTGTTAAGTCACAGCCAACTTTTGCTTCGGATACTTTTCATATCTTTTTTCTTCCAGCACACATTTGATTCTATCAAAGCCTTATCTCGTCATTGCGAGGGTGATGCGTTTCGCCCGAAGCAATCTTATGATTATGTTGGAGATTGTTTCACCGCAAAGAACAAGAGCGCGGTTCGCAATGACGAAGATGTTACGTCACCATCAATTTCTGTTTCGGATATTTTTCATACAACTTCTCTTCCATCACTTTACGAATTCTATCAAAACCTTCCCAAACATCTGCAAAAGAAATATACAACGGCGCAAACCCCAAGCGCAGATTATCTGGCGCGCGAAAATCGGGGATGACGTTCATTTCTTCGATCAAGGCGCGATTGATGCGATAGCCTTCTGCATGGCGGATGGATATATGCGAGCCGCGTTGACTTGAAGCGGCGGGGGAGCCGAGCGTAAAACCATACTGCGCCAAAAGATTCTCCGTTAAGTAAACTGCATAATCGGTCATCAAAATTGATTTTTCACGTAATGCCTGCATACCCGCTTGGAGCGTTGGTTCAATGCCCGCTTCCATGATCAGCATGGAAAGCATAGGTTGCGTGCCTGCCAAGAATCTTTGCGCGCCATCGGCAGGTCGGTAATCTAAATCAAAGTCAAATGGATTTTTTTGTCCCCACCAACCCCAAATGGGCGAAGATAACTTATCTTGAATATTTTTATTGACATATAAAAATGCCGGCGCGCCGGGACCGCCATTGAGATATTTATAAGTACAACCAATCGCAAAATCCGCATTGCATTGATCTAATTCAATCGGAACAGAACCAACTGAATGACTTAAATCCCATAATACCAAAGCGCCTTTTGAATGCGCCAACTCGGTGATTCTTTGTATGTCGTAGATATAGCCGCTTTTGAAAACAACGTGCGATAAAGTTACCAATGCCGTATTTTCATTGATCGCAGATTCAAGCGCTGAAATATCGGGCGTGATGTCATTATCGCTCGCGCCGATGCGGATGATTTCATGCCCGTTTCCTAAATTTTGGTTGATACCTTGCAGAATATATAAATCGGATGGGAAGTTGAAAGTATCGGTGATGATTCGTTTTTTATTTGGCTGAAGAGTCAATGCAGAGGTGGCGAGTTTGAATAAATTCAGCGAAACTGAATCGGTGACGAGAACCTGACCCGCGCTCGCGCCGATGATTTGACCCAGCTTATCGCCGATTCTGACGGGCGCTTCCCACCAGCCTTTGTTCCAGCCGCGGATTAAATCTTTGCCCCATTGTTCGTCTACAACTTCACGCGCTTTTTGCTGAGCGGATTTTGGCAAAACGCCCAGTGAATTGCCGTCCAGGTAGATTAAGTTTGGGTCGTGAAGCAGGAACAGGTCACGAAAAGAAGCGAGTTTGTCGTCAGCATCCAGTTGTTTTGCAAAGTCTAATGTAATAGAGAAATCTTTCATCATTTTCCTTTTGAAATAAATTCACATGAAAGAATTTTTTTAACTTGTTTGGTGTAATAAAAAGCGTAGGTGTCGCCTTCCTCCATGATGCTGAGTAATTCTTCATTCACGTTTTCAAACGCAATTTTACCAACGCGTAATTCATATTGTTGCACAGTACGATAATTGGAGACCTCGCTGGTTGAAGTGGGAACTCGTTTTTCAACTTTTACAAAATTAATTTTGCCTTGCACTGATAGAACGGTATTATCCAATTTGCTGATTCCCATTTTGAATGCGCCATAAGCAAAAAAACCAAAGAATAAAGTTGGAAGCCCGCCGCCTAAAACGAGAGATAGCGTTTCGCTTGAGCTCAAACTTTCTCCTGAAAATAATTTCAAAATCGAATCGCCTGCTACAAAATAAATAATCACCAATGCAACGATGATAAAAAATATTCCCGCGCCGACGAAAATTTGGTCGGCGCCTTTTTCATCGCTTTCCAATTTTGATTTTTGTTTTGCTGAAAGTTTTCCCGAACGATTGGCGTTTAAATCAGTTTCGTCAAATATAAAAAACTTGCGTACTTCAGAATCAGACATTTTATGCTCCTTTGTTTTTTAGCTTGCTCATTGCATACTCCGCAATTGCTGTGATCGTCAGGCTGGGGTTTACGCCCGGGTTGGCCGGCATCACCGAACCGTCAATGATGTACAAGCCTTTGTAATTATGAATTTCAAAATTCTCGTCAATCAAACTTTCTTCAACGGTTTTGCCCATTGGCGCGCCGCCTAAAATGTGAGCGGTGGTGGGCAAGCCCAATAAATTTTCGCCAATCGAACCCAGCGCCACGCCATTCACTCGTTTGGCAAATTCGCGCGTCACTTCATGCGAGCCTTGCACTTGGGCATTAATTTTGTAGCCGGGTTCTTCATCTGCAATCAAGCCTTTGCGAAACAATGTAAATAAACTTCTGCCAATTTTGAAGCGCATTCGGTTATCGGCATGTTGCATCACCAATAAAATCGTGACGTTGTGCGCCCAGTGCGGTAAAAACGAGGCTTTGGCAAAATCAATTGGATGGGTGAGCGCCCACCATAGAAATTTCAAAATGCGAATCGGAACGCTGACGTTGGTTTCAATCAACGGCGCGGCGAGAAAACGCATCAGGGATGAACCGTCAGGATAGCGTACCGGTTCAATGCGCGTGATTTTATCGTGATTGTAAATAGACGAGATGGCGACGCCTTGCGAATAATTAATATCAGATTTACGCGCCACGCTTCCCAGCAGACCTTCAGAGTTGGTCCTCACCATCGTCCCCAGTTTGGCGGATAGTTTCGGCAGTGATTTCTTCACGTCTCTCAAATGCAAAAGCAATTTCATCGTCCCCATTACCCCCGCGGAAAAAATTACATTCTTAGCATAAACAGTTTTCTTTTGCTTGAATAGTTTTGTGGAGGATTGATATTCAATTTCATAGCGTGCATCTTTCACTGACAACTGATTACTGTTTACTTCTTTTACATTTATAACTTCAACTTCCGATTTTACAACTGCCCCGTGTTTCTCCGCAAAATATAAATAATTTTTAGGCAAGGTGTTTTTGGCATTATGTCTGCATCCCACCATACAGCCGCCGCAATGGATACAGCCCGCTCGCTCGGGTCCCTCTCCGCCAAAGAACGGATCGGGGACAGTCACCCCAGCCTCCCCGAAGAAAGCGCCGACATCCGTTGCGCGGAAGGTGTGTCCCATGCGGTTTTCATCCGCCATTTGTTTGAGAATTAAATCCGCTTGCCATAATTTAGGGTTGCGCGAAACGCCGAGCATTTTCTGCGCGGTTTCATAATGCGGTTTCAATACCTCGCCCCATGTGACGTTTTGATTCCAAGCGGGCGTAGCAAAGGTTTCATCCGTGGGAATTTCTAATACATTGGCGTAACCCAAACTGCCGCCGCCCACGCCTGCGCCATGCAAAACCATCACGCCTTTGAGCAGGCTGATTTGCAAAATGCCATGCGCGTGAATGGCGGGCGCCCAGAGATATTTCCAATATTGCCAATTTGTTTTTGCAAAATCTTGATCTTCAAAACGCTTCCCCTTTTCCAACACTAAAACCGAATAACCTTTTTCGGTTAATCGCATGGCGGAGACGGAACCGCCAAAGCCCGAGCCGATGATGACGTAATCGTAGATTTGATTCATCGTTGATATTTTTTGGGGATATATTTTACGTCGTCAAATGTTTTAAAGTGTTCGTCTTGCGTCCATAATATGGCTTCGTTTGCGCGCGTTGCCGCTAATATGAAACTATCTGCCATTGGCAATTTTAGGTCGTAAGAAATTTTCGCGGCGCTCAATGCAATCGATTCGTCTAACTCGATCACTTTGCCTAGTTTCATATCGCCGATGTGTTTTTGCGCTTCATTGATTCCGCTTTGTACTAAAATTCTTTTGAACACTTCATAGATGCAGATTACCGGGACAAGTAAATTTTTTGTATCTTCGATGGCAGGCGCAAAGAAATCGGCATTGTTGCCTTCCGCAAAATATTCGAGCCAGCCCGAAGAGTCTACAAGGTTCATACGCGCTCCGTTTCATCGCGTTCCACGTCTGTGCTTATTCCTTTCAATGAGCCACGCGCCTGTTTGATGGGGCGAACGGGAATAAAGACAACCATGTTGTCGTAAGCGATGACGTGCATTTTCTGCCCGGGTTTTACGCGCATTTTTTCGCGTACTTTTTGCGGAATGACCACTTGGTATTTAGGGGAAACGGTTACGGCGTCCATACAAAGCTCCTATCGAACACGAAATCGTAAAACGATTATAGCATACTCTCGCGCTTACCTTGAACACTGCTATAATTCCTGATTGTGAAAGCCACATTTAAATATCTTTTATTGTTAATCCATTATTGGTTTCCAGTGGCGTTGGGCTGGTCTATCGCCTTGGTGATTCAACGCGCCACAGATATTCCGCTCTTCGCTTCGGGCTTTTATCTTTATCTATTGACCATTTTCGCCGCCTATAATCTCGACCGCATTATAGATAACGACGATCCGTCGCGCCCAGTCTGGTTGCAAATTGCCTTGATTTTAGGTTGCGCGTTTTCAACGCTCACAGGTTTAGTGATTGCTTTTCAACTGTCCATGCAAACATTTTCAGCGTTGCTTGTTTTTTCGATCATCACATTGTTTTATAAATGGGCGAAAAAACTTCCGTTGATAAAAGGACTTTTGGTGGCGGTTGTGTGGGTTTGGGCGGGTGTGGCTTTGCCGTTTGTAAATCAGCGTTGGTTTGCATGGCAATTTTGGACCATGAGCATTTCGCTTCCAATCGTTATTCTAATGACCTGCGGCGTGATCCTCTGCGATTTCAAAGATATAAAAACAGACGGCGCGAGCGGCGTAAAAAGTTTGCCTGTGCTTTTAGGATTACAGAAAACTACTTGGATTATTTCCGCTTTATTGCTGATCGCCGCTATTATTTCTTATCATGAAAATAGAATTGGGCTGGTTGTAAGTAGCGCCGCGCTCATCGCGCTCGCGCAATTTCCGCGAATTTTAGCTTTAGACGCAATTGGTCCATTGATCGTGGACGCTTCTTTATCTTTGCCGGGGTTATTAATTGCATTACACTTAATCTAATTATGACCAATCCAAATTTCAACTCACATCGTTCATCGGTTTATAGCAAACGCGGCATTGTGGCAACTTCACAACCGTTGGCAACTGCGGCGGGTATTGAAATCTTATCTAAAGGCGGCAATGCGGCAGATGCGGCTGTGGCTTGTGCGGCGGCGTTGAATGTCACCGAGCCAACCTCCACTGGAATTGGCGGGGATATGTTCGCTTTGTATTTTGACTCGACTACCAAGCAGGTGACTGCATTGAATGGCTCGGGCCGCGCCTCTTCCTTGCTGACGCTGGATACGCTAAAGAAAAATAATTTCTTGGCTGACGGTTTACCGCCCTTTCATCCATATACCATTACAGTCCCTGGCGCTTGTGCGGGCTGGTGCGACTTAATCGAGAAGCGTGGCTCGCTTTCATTGACGGAAATTTTATCGCCAGCCATTCGCCTCGCCGATGAAGGCTTTCCCGTTGCGCCGATCACCGCTTATTTTTGGAGTCGTGGCGTTGAGCGACAATTAAAATCCGCGTTGAATGGACATGAATTAACCATTGATGGACGTGCGCCAAAAGCAGGCGAGATTTTTTATAACAAAGGCTTGGCAAAAACTTTTCGTTTGGTGGCGGAGCAAAAGGCTGAGGCGTTTTACAAAGGTCACATAGCAGAATCAATAATCAGCGTGATTAAAGAGGCGGGCGGGGTGATGTCAGATGTTGATTTAGCAGAACATGTCTCCACTTGGGAAAATCCGATTTCGGTTAATTATCATGGGCTGAAAGTTTATGAATGCCCGCCTAATGGACAAGGTATCGCGGCGTTGATTGCTTTGAATATTTTAGAAGGTTTTGATTTGGCTTCATTAGATTCGTTAGCGCCGGAAAAAATGCACTTGATGATTGAAGCCCTGCGCCTCGCCTTTGCCGATGCGAATTGGTATGTGGCGGACCCCGCATTTTCAAAAATCCCGCTGAATGAATTGTTATCGAAAGATTATGCAAACGAACGCAGAAAATTAATTAATTTGAAACAAGCCACCGTTGATCAAAAACGCGGCGCGCCTGTGGCTTCATCATCCACTGTGTATTTGAGCGTGGTGGATGGTTTTGGGAATGCGTGTTCGTTTATCAATAGCAATTACATGGGCTTTGGCACAGGCATTATGCCGAAGGGTTGGGGATTTACTTTGCAAAATCGCGGACATAATTTTAGTTTAGACCCCGATCATCCAAATGTCCTTGCGCCGAAGAAACGTCCGTATCATACAATCATTCCCGCTATGGTGACTCGTGAATCAGATAATTCATTATATGCTTCCTACGGCGTGATGGGCGGATTTATGCAACCGCAAGGTCATGTGCAAGTGTTATCTGCGTTAAAAGATTCAAACCTCGATCCACAATCCGCATTAGATTTGCCGAGATTTTGTATTGATGTAGATAAGTCTGGTGGGCGCGTTGCTATTGAAGAAGGAATGCCTAGTTCAACGATGGATGAATTAAAGAAAATGGGTCATCCTATTTACGAAGTTAAAGGATATGAAAGAGCATTGTTTGGAAGAGGTCAAGTAATTACACGGGATTCTGAGGCGGGCGTGTTGTGCGGCGGGAGTGATTCAAGAGCAGATGGTTATGCGGGGAGTTTGTAGGGCTTAGGAAGCGTTAAAAATGAAAATGATTAGGAGTTGGAGAGCATACTTGCATGAAAAAACATTACCCTTGGCTTTGGTTTGACGCGGACGATACATTATTTGATTATCAAAAAGCGGAAGATACGGCTTTGTTCAACACGTTACAAGCCTACAATTTACCTTTTGAAGAAGAATATAAAAATACCTATCGAAAAATTAATCAGGAACTTTGGCGGGCATTAGAACGCAAGGAAATTCAACCGGCGGCATTACGCATTCGTCGCTTTGAATTATTTCTCGAATCTGCCGGGCGGTCCATTGAAAAAGCCGAAGCTATGAGCGCCAGCTATATTGAGCAACTTGCGCTTTGCGCGGATTTAATTGACGGGGCGCTGGAGGTTTTAGAAACGCTTCAGCCGAAGCATAAATTTGCCTTGATCACCAACGGCTTGGCTTATGTGCAAAAAAGCAGACTTTCGCGCTCTCCGCTTCAGAAATTTTTCTCGGCAGTTATTATTTCCGAAGAGATTGGCTTTTCAAAACCTGCGGTTGAATTTTTCAACATCGCGCATGAATGGACGGGCTTTCCGCCAAGAAGCGATGTGCTGATCGTTGGCGATAGCCTCACTTCCGATATGCAAGGCGGCGTAAACTTCAGAGCGGATACTTGTTGGTTTAATCCGCGCAATCAACCCAAGCCTGCAGATTTTCCAATTACCTATCAAATTCAAAATTTGAAAGAGCTGTTTGAGTTGCTCGATTAATCGGCTTAAAATATAATCAATTGAGATATGGCTAAACTCATCCCCGCCGCTGAGCGCCTCGTCCGCGCCCGTAAGTTGATTCAACAAGCCCGAGATTTAACGCCGTCTGAAGCGACAGGCAAATGGGACTTGGCGTATATTGCCAACGTCAAGGATTTATTGCGCCAAGCCAAAGACATGATCAAATTTATCAGCCTGACCCCAACCGCCACGCCCGAGATCAAAGCCGAAGTAAAAGAGATTTATGCTGAAATTGAGCGGGCGGGCGCGGAAATATTAAAGTAATTTACCCATTTCAAAAAAGTTGAGGAGCGCGGCATGGATAAAAAGACTTCGTTTTTGTGGGCTTTGGCAATTGGCTTAATTTTCCCGATCTTACAAACGCTGGTTTTCTTTTTGCGCTTTAGCGCTTCAACGCCGAAGCCGGGGCTCAGGATTATTTTTTCTTCTATATTGCCGGCGTGGTTATCGGCTTGGGCTTGATTTACTTATTGAATAGAAGTCAATCCACAGGCGCTTGGCGCGGCGCGCTGATCGGTTTTATTATAGGCATTCCCTTTGCCTTGTTCGGTATGCTGATGGGCGGGTTGATGGGACCGCTCGGCGCGATTTTCTTGGGCGTTTCTCCAGCCGTCTTTTTGATTGCGCTTGGATATTTTCTCGGGCGTTTATTTTCCAGAAAATAGAAACAGATCGAGTTAGGGCGTGGCGGTAATTGGATTCCCGACGATGATGTTGATCGTTAACGTATCCCCAAAGAAAACTCCGTTTGCATCGCTCATGCGCCACGAACTTTGAACGAGTCCATTTTGATTGGTTGGCGCGACTAGTTCAATGGAAAGCTCGCGCTTGGCGCCAACTGGAATTGGTTCGGTCAAGATCAGGGCTTGTCCGCGCATTGCGTCTCCGCCAACATGGCTCAAGGTGAAGCCCGGCGCCCAGGCGCAAGCTCCGTTATTTTGCACTTGCCAGGTTTTTGTAAAAACTTCGTTATTTTTCAGATGCGTGCCGTCTGGAATGGTGACGTCTTTGACGTAAACTAATTTGTAACATGGGTTTGCCGTATTTTCAGCCGCGCTGGTTTCGGTCACTGGCGCGGGCGTGAATGACGGCAGTGAGGTTGGGGTGGCGGAATTGACGGGCAGGGCAACCAAAGTTTCAGTTAAGGAAGAAGCGAAGGTTGAGACGGCTTGGGTGCGAAGCGCGTTCGCGTCTAATTCCGGGGCGGATGTGACCGCTTGATTCGTACAGGCGATCAGCATTAAACTTAAACAGCAGGCGGCATAGCGGGTAATTTTCTTTTTCATAACTAAAAGTATACAACAAAGCTGAAAATCTTTCTGAAACGGTTGGCGTAATTTCGCCGTGATAAAATAAAAAACTATGGCAAAACATTTGGTTTTGGTGGCTGGTAATATTGGCGCGGGGAAAACTTCATTGACTGAGCGCATTGGCGCTAGGCTGGGCTGGTGGACGGGATACGAATCGGTTGCGGATAACCCGTATCTTTCCGATTTTTATACCGATATGCGCGCTTGGTCTTTTCATTTGCAGATCTTTTTTCTGGGTCATCGCGCCGATCAATATTTAGAAGCCTCGCGCGATGCCCGCTCTTCTATCTTAGATCGAAGCATTTATGAAGACGCGCATATTTTTGCGCGGGCTTTACATCACATGGGCAATTTAGCGGAACGCGATTATTTAGCGTATCGGCATTTATATGAATTGGTGGTGGCTGGCTTGCCCAGACCCGATCTTTTGATTTATCTCAAAGCGCCTGTGCCAACTTTGATGAATCGGATTCGCCGCCGCGCGCGCAATATGGAAACGGGCATTTCAGCCGATTATTTGGCTTTGCTCAATTCTTTTTACGATGAATGGTTGAACGGCTTTGATTTATGCCCAACGCTCACCATTCAAACCAACGATTTAGATTTTGTAAACCAGCCCGCGCATTTAGATACGGTGACGCAACGCATCCAAGAGAAATTGACTGGCAAAGAGACGATGGATTTAACAGAGAAATAATATGTCAATCAATTTGCTTTCAAAGATCCCTTTATTTTCCAGTTTGCCGCTTGAAGAACTGGATCGTTTGCTCAACTTGCTGGGCGCGCTGAATTTACAAGACGGTGAAATTCTTTTCAACGAGGGCGATCTTGGCGAAGTTTTTTATGTAGTGCTGGAAGGCGAATTAGAGATTTTGAAACTTGAGAGCGGCGTGGACGAATTGCTCTTGAATGTTTTGCAGGCGGGGGAGTACCTTGGCGAAATGAGTTTGATCATGCCCGGGGGACATCGCACTGCGACGGCGCGCGCGCGCGGAGCGGTGACTTTGCTTTCGATGAATCGCGATCAGTTTTTAGCGCTGAATCAGCGCCACCCTGAAATTTCCAATTGGATGGCGAAAGTTTTGAGCCAGCGCTTAGACGCCACCAATGTCGCCACCTTCCGCGATCTCAAAGAAAAAAATAGACAACTGCAAACTGCTTACGATGAATTGAAGGCGGCGCAGGCGCAAATTATTGAAAAGGAACGCCTCGAACGCGAACTGCAGGTTGCCGCTGATATTCAATTGAGCATCCTGCCCGACGAATTGCCGGAAACGGACGGCATTAATTTCGGCGCGTGTATGGTTCCGGCGCGGCAAGTGGGCGGCGATTTTTACGATGTTTTCACGATCACTGAAAAGCATATCGGCGTGTTGATTGGCGATGTGGCGGATAAAGGCGTGCCTTCCGCTTTATTTATGGCGCGCACTCATGCGTTAATTATGGCGGAGGCGGATCTGGATCTGCTCCCCGGAGAAGTGATGCGCTTGGTTAACAAGCATATTACGCGCTTGCAAAAATCCTCCCAGTTTGTGACCGTGCTTTACGGCATTTTGAATTTGGAAAATAACGAATTCAGTTATGCCCGCGCCGGACATGAACCGCCTTTGCTCCTTCATGCTAACGGAAGCGTAGAGCGGATTCCGCATAGCGCGGGTATGGCGATCGGGCTTTGGGAAGACGTGACCTTGGATGAGCGCGTTGTCAAACTTACGCGCGGCGATACTTTGTTGATGTATACAGACGGTATGACCGATTGCCGCAACCCACACGGCGAAGCCTTTGGCTTGGAACGAATCAAAAACTTGCTGAGCGGATTGGCGGAACAAAGCGCTCAACAAGTTTGCGATAAACTGCTTGAAACGTTACAGGGCTATCAAGCTGGCTCCAAACAGGATGATGACGTGACGCTTGTAGCCATCAAGGTAAAGTGACGATTATGTAGTTCATGCTACGCCCAGGTATGGGTATTTAGCGTGATAACGGTGTGCGTTACGGGTGGGTGAGCGTGGATGTTCGAGAGCAGAAAAAAACAAGGCGAGAAAAATGCCAGAAAAGGCGGAGACTCCTCGCTCATCCAGTGCACGCTTTGTTGTTAGCCCGCCGATTTTTGGAGATTACGCAAATTCTGCAATTGCTACTTCCCGTTTTTCTGCGAAACTTTGCCGATGAAGTTTAATTCGCTCAATTTCATGTAATGTATCCGCAGTAAAGTAACTTTCACCACAATGAGGGCAAGATACCATTGGGATATTTTCAATAATCAGTAAATTTTCGCCTTTGCCATAGTTACGAGTAACCTGGCGGATACGAGCGCCTTCTTTGCCACAAATATCGCAAATCATAGTTTTCACCTTTACTTGTTATAAACGATAGGTCGTTATGAAAACCAATTTTCCAGTTGGGCTTATTTTGACGACAGCCACGATTTTGGCGTTGGCAACTGCCTGACCTTCAATCAAATATTTCCATTCGTCAGTTTCTTTATCTTTTTGACGTTCAACAACTTCGCCAGTGAGAATACAGCGTTCAAGGTCAAAAATGCTTAACTCATCGTCGTTCATTTCTTCTTCAGCATGAATAGTCATTATGTATTGTCGAAGCCGAATTTTGTCGCGGATTTCTGTCAAAATACGTTCAAACACAGCATTCTCCAAAAGTAGACAACATAGCAAATGAAATGACGTAGCTTTTGAAAAGTATACCAGAGGATGACAAAGGCGGGCTAACTACATATACGGCCCGCTTCACCTACGCTTTCAGCGCCTGTTCCAAATCTGCAATCAAATCTTCCGCATTTTCAATTCCGACGGATAATCTCACTAACCCGGCATCCACTTCCAATGTAGAACCTTGCGTGGATAAGTGCGTCATCGCCGCCGGCACTTCGATCAGCGACTCCACGCCGCCCAATGATTCTGCTAAAGTGAATATCTTTGTAGCTTCAGCGACTCGCCGCGCCGCATCTTTGTCTTTCAGCACAAATGAAATCATACCGCCGCCATTGCGCATTTGGGCGAGGGCGATTTTTTGTTGCGGATGACTCTCGTGGAAGGGATAAAAGATCTGCTGGATGGATTTTTGCTTTTCAAGAAACTGTACGATTTTTTTTGCGTTCTCAAAGTGCCGATCCATACGCACGGGCAAAGTTTTGATTCCGCGCAAGACTAAGAACGAATCCATCGGACCTTGAATGCCGCCAATGGCGTTTTGTAAATAAGCCAGTTGTGCGCCCAACTCTTTATCTTTTCCGATAATTGCGCCGCCGACCACGTCCGAATGCCCGCCTAGATATTTGGTCATCGAGTGAACGACTAAATCAGCGCCTAATTCCAGCGGACGTTGTAAGTAGGGCGTTGCAAAGGTGTTATCTACAACTAGTAAAGGCTGGCTGGGGTGACGTTTGATAATTTCAGCGACGGCGCGGATATCGGTTACGGATAGTAATGGATTAGAGGGAGTCTCCAGCCAGACAATCTTTGTGGCGGGGGTTAATGCTTCAGCGAGATTTTCTGGATCGGTCGTATCGGCAAATGTGAAGTCCAAACCGAAGCGGCGCAGTACTTTATCAAAGAGACGAAACGTGCCGCCATACACATCATTGCCGGCAACGACATGATCGCCGCTTTTCAACATTCGCAACACGGTATCGGTTGCCGCCATGCCCGAAGCAAAAGCCAGACCCCAACTGCCGCTTTCTAATTCCGCAAGACAATCTTGCAAAGCCTTGCGGGTTGGATTGAGAGTTCTTGAATATTCATAACCTTGGCGCGGCTTTCCGATTCCATCCTGCATATAAGTGGAGGTGAGGTAAACCGGCGTCATCACTGCGCCGTTGTTTGGGTCTGGTTCCTGACCCGCATGAATTGCAAGCGTTTCAAATTTCATTTTGTCTCCTGTGTTATTTCAAAATCTTACCATCTTTTGCAAGCCAAACATCAGTTGCGAAGCGTTCAATAAAACTTCTGTCATGCACAACTGCTAGAATTGTGCCTTGAAAATTTTCAAGGGCTTCTTCAAAACGTTCGCGGGCTGGAATATCTAAATGATTAATCGGCTCGTCTAAAATTAGAAATGTGCAACCTTGAGCAATTAACATTGCCAGTTGTAAACGAGCTCGTTCGCCATAAGATAATTTACTCGAAATTCTCAAAGCATTATCGCCTTTGAATAAAAAGTAATGTAAGAAATTTCTCGTATCAGTTTCATTCATAGACGAGATATTTTGAATCGTTTGCACTGCATTCAAGTTGGAATTTAATAACTCTTGTTCTTGTGCCATGTAACCAAGTTTCGTTGCACCGCCCAAACGAAACGAACCAGCCAGTGGGGGAATTTCGCCAGCAATGGTTTTGATGAAAGAAGTTTTGCCCGCACCATTTTCACCTGTCAACACCACTCGCTGACCTGCTTTGATAAACAAATTAATATCTTCCAGCAATGGCTTCTCCTGCGCGTAGCCAATCGAGAGCGATTCAGTCACCAACACATCTTTTGACTGATGTTCTGGTTTTCCGAAATCAAGTTTAAGTTTCCAACTGGAGTTTGGTTTTTCTACACGTTCATCCGAATCAAGATAACGATTTAATTTTTTCTCACGTGATTTTGCTTTGACAGCAACTTTCTTTGCAATCCTGCGCACGCCTGGCGTGCGTGGCGTGGTTGTCATTTCTACATGCAAGGCTTGTTGTTTGGTACGGTTAATATCATCTTTCATGCGCCGTATTTCAGTTTGCTGGTCTTTATATTCAGACAGTTGTTTATCTAATTCATTTTGTTTTTGTTCAAGATAATCGCTGTAATTTCCGTCATACATTTTCACGCTATGCGTTATTGAATCTAATTCAAGAATTTTGTTGACCGTGTTATCTAAAAACACACGGTCATGCGAAACCATCAACACTGCGCCTTGAAAATGATTGAGCCAATTTTCCAACCACTCTAACATTTCGATATCAAGATGATTGGTTGGCTCATCTAACAAAAGTAGATTAGGTTCTTCCAACAAAACTTTTGCTAGCATGAGACGAGTTTTTTGTCCGCCGCTTAAATGGGTGATAGGCGTTTCGGGCGCTAGATGTGATAAACCAAACGCTTCAAGCATAGCCCCTAGTTGGTTACTGTCGCTTGATAATTGATTCAATACTGAATCATACTTTTGCTGAAGAATAACATCATCAGGGTATAAAGCCAATTGCATAGCAAGTGACTCGATTTCCAGTGCAGGGTCAGTTTGAGGTGCAAACATCGCCCCCGTAGGGGGATCAACTCCCAATACAGAATGAAGCGTTTGTTGGGAATCAAAATCCATGCCTTGGGCGAGATATCCAATTCTTAAGTGGGGATTGGTCGAAGTGACATTTCCAAAATCTGGCTTGTCAAGTTTGGCGAGGATGCGCATGAGCGTAGTTTTGCCCGAACCATTGGCGCCGATTAAACCGATGCGCTCATTTGTGTTGATATTGAAGTTGATATTTTGTAAAACGGGTTGGATACCGAAATTTTTTGAGAGGTTGTGAATACTAAGCATGAGATTTTCCTGTAAGTTAAAACAAAAACCGAGGGCAAGCCTCGGCTAGGTGAAAGACCTGACAGGTCTTTGGAAGTTTTTTAGATTCTCATTCGTGAAAATGAGACCTGTCAGGTCTCGTTATAGCGGGTTAGCGCCCTACATACATTTGGTTACAGGTTACTGTCAGTCATTCGCTGGGTATCCTTTGCGCTTTAGATTTTATCACTTATTTTTCAAACTTTACAAAACCCATGCCATGATGAGTAGAATTAGGATGATAATATCAATATGAAAAACTCGCTGAATTTGGCTGGCGTAATTTTTGATGGGCAATGCAAGCATGATAAAAGTTAACATGCTGACCAGCCCTACTATATAAGCGAGATTAACTATTGACGGAATAAATGCGCTATAAATTATGAATGCCCCTGATTCCAAATAAGATGGCTCTATGGCGCATTAACAAAATAATGCCCTCATTGGATAAATCTAAAGCATATAATTTATTAAGTTGCTTTACGCCTAAGGCGCTGAAAACAGGTAAAAAATTTATTACGCCAACGACGACGAGCATGATGGTTTCAATTCCGTGCATTTTTGCTCCAAAATAGTTTAGATTCCATTCTACGCCACAAGGCAATCGCATTGATTACTTGGGGTAAACTTCTGCCTTGATCTTACATCTATGCCTTAGAGGAAACAATATGACCAAAAAAATTCTTGCAGTTTTAGCCCACCCGGACGACGAAACTTTCGGCTTGGGCGGCACGATCGCTTCTTATCATCAAAAAGGGGTTGAGACGTATTACGTCTGTGCGACGCGCGGGGAAGTGGGCGCGGCGGACGAAGAATATATGCGCGGTTTCAAAGATACCGCCGAAATGCGCACGGCTGAGTTGATGCGCGCCGCCAAAATTTTAGGCTTGAAGGAAGTTTTCTTTTTAGGCTACCGCGATTCAGGGATGCCCGGAAGCGAAGAAAATAAACATCCCAACGCGCAGATTAATCATCCGCTGGATGAAGTGGCGGGCAAAGTTGTCAAATATATTCGTGAAATCAAGCCTGATATTGTGATCACGTTTGATCCGATTGGCGGATACAAACATCCCGACCATATCCACATCCATAAGGCGACTGTGCTGGCGTTTGAAAAGTCAGACGACGCTTCTTTTCACCCGGAAGCGGGCGCGCCTTTCAAACCAAAGGCTTTGTACTATCAGGTTTTTCCAAAGGCGCTATTGAAGATAGCTGTGCGTTTACTGCCGATTTTTGGGAAAGACCCAACCAAGTTTGGACGAAATCAGGATATTAATTTGAAGGAATTAGTGGAAGTGGACTTTCCAATCCATGCGCATTTGAATGTCCGCTCGGTTTCGGCGATTAAGGAAAAAGCCAGCGCGCAACATGCTTCGCAAGGCGGACAGCAAATGCGTAAAGGCTTGCAAGGCTTGGTGACGAAACTATTCGGCGA
>JADLCG010000134.1 GCA_020847355.1 Anaerolineales bacterium
GGATGGGCATGAGTTGATGCAAGAACTCAACCTTACGGCTGGACCGGTTATCGGTCAATTGCTTGAAGCGCTGCGTGAAAATCAGGCGGCTGGCATAATTCAAACCAAAGCGCAAGCCTTGGCTTTCGTCCGTGAAGAATACGCAAAAGAATCGCGCGGCAAACTATGAATTATATTTTTTTCGATCTTGAAACGCAAAATCTTTTTGAAGACGTTGGCGGGCGCGATTGGGTTGATCAATTGCGCGTCGCTTGCGCGGTAACGTGGTCAACACAGAAAAATGATTTTTCAGTCTATTGGGAAAAAGACGTGCCTGCCTTGCTTGCTGAACTAAAATCTGCGGCGAAAGTGATCGGGTTTAATTTGAAAGGCTTTTATTATAAAGTTCTGCAACCCTACGCGCCGGAAATGCGCTTCGCTTCCATCCCAACTTTAGATTTGCTCCTCGATCTTCAGCAAACCCTCGGCTTTCGCATCCCGCTGGATTCGATTGCCAGCGCCACGCTCGGTATACCCAAAACTGCCGATGGCGTTCAATCCGTGCAATGGTTTCGCAACGGCGAACTTGATAAGGTGGCTGAATATTGCAAGGCGGACGTAGAAATTACGCGCCGCGTTTTTGAATTTGGGCGGGAGCATGGCTATATTTTTTATAAATCGAAATTGGGCAGTAAATTAAAGGTCAATGTCAAATGGAAGTGAAAACAATCGGCGGGTTGGAAATTGCCTACGCCAGAAGCGGGCGGGGGAGTCCCTTGTTTTTGATACATGGCTACCCTTTGGATTATTCCATCTGGAATGCAACGGCGCATTTTTTGCAAAATGACTTTGAAATATTTCAACCGGATGTCCGGGGTTTCGGTCAATCTACGCCGCTGGATGCGCCGTACACAATCGCTGATTTGGCGGACGATCTGGCTCATTTGCTTGACGCATTACAAATTGAAAGCGCCTACATCGCCGGGCATTCGATGGGCGGTTATATCGCTTTGGCATTCGCTAAAAAATATCCCAGCCGCGTGCGCGGCTTGGCTTTAGTCGCTTCGCAAGCGGCGGCGGATTCTGAAGAGCGCAAACGTGGGCGTTATCAAACCGCTTTGCAGGTTGAAGCGCAAGGCGTGGAATGTATCGCGGCGGAGATGGCGGATAAACTTTCTGAAAATCAGAAAATTCGAGAAACGCTTCGACCGTTGATTGAAAAGCAGGGCAAAAGGGGGGTGGCGGGCGCGCTCAAAGCGATGGCGGAACGAGAGGATACGACCGCTTTATTTGCGGCGATTGATTTTCCGGTTGTGTTGATTCACGGCGTTGCGGATCAGTTGATTCCGTTGGAACGCGCTGAGGAAATTGAGCGCCGCTTTCCACGGGCGCGCTTGGTCAAACTCCCCGGAGTGGGTCACATGCCGATGCTGGATGCGCCTGAAAAAACTGCGGACGCTTTGAGATTGTTGCGGGAAACGAAAATGCCCTGCGCTTAATCGGCGTAGGGCATTTTTATGAAAGCGAATCAAACTTCGGTTAAGAAAGAAGCGGGGCGGTATTCTTCAAGTTAATTTTTTTTTGCAAAGGCGCTACCGCGGGAGTTTCGCCGCGTCGCACCATCTTGCGGATATGCGCGACCAGCACGCCGCTCGGCACGGGCTTGACGAGGAAATCGTCTGCGCCGGAATCTAAAACGCTGGCGACCATGCGCGGATCGTTGACCGCCGAAAGGACGAGGATGGGGGTGTTGTTGCAAGCGCGGATGGATTTGCAAACTTGCCAGCCGTCTATATCCGGCATCATTAGATCGAGCAGGATTACGCCGAATTCCTGCGCCTGCGCCATAGCGATGCCTTCCGCGCCGCTGTTGGCAGTGGCGACGTCAAACCCATGCGTTTTGAGAAGCATACTCATTAATTCTGTGATTGCTGTATCGTCGTCTATGACTAGAATTTTTGTGGTCATGTTTTATTTTTTTCCTGTTTTGCATTATGCCCCAAATGCGCTAGTTTCTACTTTGCAATGAGTTTACAATTGTTGAGAGGCGTTGCCGCTTGTGGAATCTGAGTTGTTTGGTAAAATATTTCACAATCGTTCGTGAAATCTATTACTTTTGGAGGACCAAATGGCTAAATGGGTTTTTCTGTATGACGAGGCGAAGCAGGTTGAAAAATTAGGCGGGACTTGGGATGGCGTGAAAGGAATTTTGGGGGGCAAGGGCGCAGGCTTGATAGATATGACTCGCGCTGGCGCGCCGGTGCCGCCGTTTTTTACGGTGACAACGGATGCCTGCAACGCATATCAAAAAGCGGGGAAGTTTCCAGCGGGGATGTGGAATCAGTTATTGAAGGCGATGAAAGCTATTGAGAAAAAGACGGCTAAAAAATTTGGCGATGCAAAGAATCCGTTATTGGTTTCGTGCCGTTCGGGCGCAAAGTTTTCGATGCCGGGCATGATGGATACGATCTTGAACATCGGGCTGACGGATGAAGTTGCCTTGGGCTTGATCCGAACGACAAAGAACGAAAGGTTTGTCTGGGATTCGTATCGGCGTTTGATCGAGATGTTTGGGTCAACGGTGATGGGGCTGGCAGACGAACTTTTTGAACATCCGTTACTAGAACTAAAGGCAAGGCAGGGGTACAAATATGATAATGAGTTGAACGCAGGGGATTGGCAAGAAATAGTGGGGAAATATAAAGAAATATACCAACAACAGACAAGTAATCGTTTTCCACAAGACCCATATCAGCAATTAGCCCTCGCAACCGAAGCCGTTTTCAAATCTTGGAATGGCAAGCGGGCAATTGCCTACCGAAAAAAAGAGGGCATCTCTGATTCGTTGGGAACGGCTGTCAACATTTGTACGATGGTCTTCGGCAATATGGGCAATGACTCGGCAACCGGCGTGGCGTTTACGCGCAACCCATCCACTGGAGAGAAGAAGATGATGGGCGAGTACTTAATCAACGCCCAGGGCGAAGATGTGGTGGCGGGCATTCGCAATACCGCTGAAATTAATACGCTCCGTAAACATATGCCTGCTGTGTATAAGCAATTTATGCAAATTACGGCGCGGCTGGAGACGCATTACAAAGATATGCAGGATGTGGAATTTACAATTGAACGCGGCAAGTTATGGATGTTGCAAACCCGCACCGGTAAACGAACTGCCAAAGCCGCCATCAAAATTGCAGTGGACATGGCGAAAGAAGGACTGATCACAAAAGACCAAGCCGTACAGCGCGTGACTCCTGAAAATGTGGATACTTTGCTTCATCCGCAATTTGATTATGCAGTGATGAGAAGCGCGGAGAAAGATGGCAGAGCGCTGGCTAGGGGAGTCAATGCCTCGCCGGGCGCGGCCGTGGGACAAATCTATTTTGACGCTGACCTTGCCGAAGAAATGGCAAAGGACCAAAAGCGCCAAGTCATTATGGTGCGCCCATTCACCAAGCCGGATGATGTGCATGGCATGATCGCCTCAAAAGGCGTATTGACCAGCGAGGGCGGAGCAACTTCACACGCGGCAGTCGTTGCGCGTCAGTTTGGAATTCCCTGCGTGGTGGGCGCTTCTGCGATCAAATTGAATCTTGAAAAGCGCGTCATGTCTATTGGCGAAAAAATATTGAATGAAGGCGATTGGATCTCGGTGGATGGCACGACGGGAAAAGTGTTTGAAGGGAAAATCCCGACCCATGAGCCAGCCTTAGAGGAACAAAAAGAATTGATGACTCTGCTCAAATGGGCGGATGAAATTTGTCAACGTAAAAATATCCGCATAGCGCCCGCTAAAGGCTACCCAACGCAAGGCTTACAAGTTTGGGCAAATGCGGATTATCCCAAAGACGCGCAACGCGCCCGCGCTTACGGCGCAGTGGGCATTGGCTTGTGCCGCACCGAGCACATGTTCTTTGAGCCTGAGCGTTTGCCGATTATTCAGCAAATGATTCTCGCTGAAACCGAGGAAGAACGTAAAAGCGCGCTTGATAAATTACTGCCCTATCAACGCAAAGATTTTGCCGGTCTCTTTGAAGCGATGAATGGCTACCCAGTTATTATTCGCTTGATAGACCCGCCCTTGCACGAATTTATGCCTGATGAAGGCAGTCTCTATGAAGAAGTGATGACCATGCGCCTCACGCAAAAGGAAGGCTTGCCAGCCAAAGAAAAGCTCCTCCACGCTGTGAGAGGAATGCACGAATCAAACCCGATGATGGGTTTGCGTGGCGTGCGTTTAAGCATCACCATCCCAGCCATTGTTGAAATGCAAGTCCGCGCTATTTTTGAAGCCGCCGCCGATTGCGCCAAACGCGGAATTGTCGTCAAGCCGGAGGTGATGATTCCATTGGTCGGCACAGTCAAAGAATTGGAATGGATTCAGCCGCGCTTAGAACAAATTGCCAAAGCGGTGATGCAGGAAAAAAAGATAAAGTTTGACTATAAGTTTGGCGCCATGATCGAGCTTCCGCGCGCTACCACAACCGCCAAGGCAATCGCTAAAGAAGCGGAATTCTTTTCATTTGGCACAAACGATTTAACCCAAACGACTTTTGGTTATTCGCGTGACGACGCCGAAAGAAATTTTCTCATCACCTATCAAGAACAAGGCATCCTTGAAAAAAATCCATTCCAAACCATTGACCGCGACGGCGTTGGCAGATTAATGTATTGGGCGGTGAAAGACGGTCGTGAAGCCAGACCCAACTTGGAAATTGGCATTTGCGGCGAACACGGCGGCGACCCTGATTCGATCGAGTGGTGCCACCTCATTGGCAATAACTATGTCTCTTGTTCTCCGTTCCGCGTGCCGGTTGCCAGATTGGCGGCGGCGCACGCGGCTTTGAAACATTTTGTTAAACCGAAACGTAAAATAGTTAAATCAAAACGCTGATTTGAAATAGTACCAAAGATACCCGATTGACTCATGCAATCGGGTATCTTTTATGTTAAGATTCAAATTACGACGATTGAAATTTTGAGCGAAAGCGAGGCGTTCCATGAGACATAATCCTGCGCGTAATTGGTTGTTTGCTTTTTCAATATTAATTCTGCTCGCTTGTAACTTACCGGCGGGCGCAACTGCGCCAACTGAGCCAGCTACGCTAACCGTCGAAACTCCCGCCTCCGCCGCTCCGCTGGCTGTGACCGAACCGCCCCTAGCCCCGGCGACAGCCACCGCTTCAGTTGTGCATGTCAGCAATCCGGCATTCGTCTCTACGGGCAAGTTGATCTATGACGTGGAATCTTCCGGCACTGCGCC
>JADLCG010000135.1 GCA_020847355.1 Anaerolineales bacterium
AATACAGATTTATCCGCCGGCGTAGATATGATGGTGCGCGTCTCGGTCGCTCAACGCCGTAAGATTATGGTGGGCGATAAGATGGCTGGACGGCACGGCAACAAAGGCGTTGTTTCCAAAGTCGTACCCGTTGAAGATATGCCATTTTTAGACGACGGCACGCCAGTTGATTTGATTTTGAATCCGCTCGGCGTTCCGGGTCGTATGAATATTGGTCAGGTGTTGGAAGTTCACCTCGGCTGGGCGGCGAAACGCATGGGCTTCCGCGCGCTCACGCCCGTCTTTGACGGCGCAAGCGAAGAACAAATTGAAGCCGAACTCGCGCGCGCTTGGATCATGGATCAAGCGTGGAAAGAATCCGCTGAACGCGCTTGGGAATGGCTCAAGGAACAAGAATATGATCCCAATACCATTCAAGACGACGATGAAGTTCGGCGCTTGTATTTGGAAAACTGGCTCAAGAAAAAGAAATATGATGTTTACAGTCTGAACGATGCGGACTATGCGCGTCACGCCGCCGCCAAAGAATGGTTGCGCGAAAAAGGCTATTCCAACCCTGAAGAAATTCTCTTCAGCGACCGCAACACCGCCAATCACGATCCAGAAGTAGACACGCTGACGATCAATGCCTGCTTGCGCTTATGGCTTGAAATCAACGGCGTTACGCGCCGCGTTGCCGAAGATAAAGTTTACGAAACCGCGCAAGAGTTAGCTAAGGAAAAAGGCTTGCCTTTGCCCACGCTTGGAAAATCCACGCTTCGTGACGGCAAAACCGGCTTGAAATACGATCAAGCCGTGACCGTTGGCGTGATGACCATTCTCAAACTGCATCACCTGGTTGAGGATAAAGTTCATGCGCGTTCAACCGGACCATACAGTTTGGTGACGCAACAACCGCTGGGTGGTAAGGCGCAGTTTGGCGGTCAGCGTTTTGGCGAAATGGAAGTTTGGGCGTTAGAAGCTTACGGCGCCGCTCACACGCTTCAAGAAATGTTAACCGTCAAATCTGACGATGTTCAGGGACGGGTGAACACTTATGAAGCGATCGTTAAGGGCGAACCCATTGAAGAGCCGAGCATCCCAGCCTCGTTCCGCGTGTTGGTCAAAGAATTGCAATCGCTGGGCTTGGCGGTTGAAGCGATCAATGAAGTTGGCGATACGGTTAAGTTTGGTAAAGACGAGGAAAAGACTCATCCGCCAAAGCATGATACCGGCTTGCTCAGTTTGGGCGAAAATCGAATAGGAAAAAAGTAGAAATTCCTATTGACGGCTGAAGATTTCGCGGATAAAATAATCAGCCGTTGTCAAGAAAGCAAGAGCGGCTTTTCAAAATCCCGCTCGAATCTTATAGGCAGCTTACAAATGAGGCCATCAGTGAATGAATGTGATGGTCTCATTTATTGCGAATATCCAAGTCATTTTGTGAAAGATTTTATAATCGGAGGCGACTGTGCCGACAGTAAATCAAATGGTCCGTAAGGGCCGCAAAAATAAAAAATCCAATAGCAAAGCGCCAGCGTTGCAGTTCACCCTGAACAGCTATAAACAACGCCGCTTTCGACAGGATAAAGGCGCTCCTCAAAAGCGCGGAGTTTGTACGATTGTACGCACCATGACTCCTAAGAAGCCAAACTCGGCGTTGCGCAAGATTGCCCGCGTGCGTCTGACCAACGGCATTGAAGTCACGGCTTATATTCCGGGCGAGGGCCACCAATTGCAAGAACACTCGGTGGTGCTTGTGCGCGGCGGCCGCGTGAAGGATTTGCCGGGCGTGCGTTATCACATTGTCCGCGGATCTTTAGATACCACCGGCGTTAATAATCGTAAGCAAGCTCGTTCCAAATACGGCGCGAAGCGTCCCAAGTAGATAATGGAGTGATGAAGAATGCGTAGAGCAAAACCCGAGACTCGGGAAATCCTTCCCGATATTCGTTTTAATAGCGTCAACGTGCAGACCATGGTTCAGCACGTGCTGAAACGCGGCAAGAAAAGCACCGCCGTTGGTTTAATTTATACCGCGATGGATCTGGTCAAAGAGCGCACTGAAAAAAATCCGATGGATGTTTTTGACGGAGCTTTGAAGAATGTTGGACCAGCTATGGAGGTCCGCCCGCGCCGTGTGGGTGGGGCGACCTATCAAGTCCCGATGGAAGTGTCTTCAGAACGCAGAACTACGCTCGCCATTCGCTGGATTCTCGCCGCCGCGCGCGAACGCGCCGGTAAATCTTTTTCAGATAAATTAGCCTCTGAATTAATTGACGCTTTTAACGACACCGGTTCTGCTATTCGCAAACGCGATGAAACGCACAAAATGGCGGAAGCTAACCGAGCTTTCTCGCATTATCGTATTTAAGGAAGTAGGGATTAGTTAGAATGGCTCGCGCTCATCCGCTCGAAAAATATAGAAATATTGGCATTATTGCCCACATTGACGCCGGGAAGACGACAACCACCGAGCGTATCATGTTTTATACCGGCTTGACTCACCGCATCGGCTCGGTAGATGATGGTAACACCGTCACCGACTGGATGGTCCAAGAACGCGAACGCGGCATTACGATCGTCTCTGCGGCTGTTTCGGCGGTCTGGAAGGGCTACCAAGTTAATATTATTGATACGCCCGGTCACATTGACTTCACGGCCGAAGTTCAGCGCTCCCTTCGCGTTTTAGATGGCGGCGTAGTTGTCTTCGATGCCGTGCAAGGCGTTGAGCCGCAATCTGAAACAGTGTGGCGTCAGGCGGATCGTTACGGCGTGCCGCGCATTTGTTTCGTTAATAAGATGGACCGCGTTGGCGCTTCCTATGAGCGCACAATCGAGACTATCATTGATCGCCTCGGCGCAAACCCGATTCCGATGCAACTGCCAATTGGCTTTGAAGCCACTTTCAAAGGCGTGGTTGATCTGCTTTCGATGCAGGCGATTGTTTGGGAAGATGATTTAGGCAAAGAGCCGAAAATCACGGAAATCCCTGCGGACATGCAAAGCCAGGCTGAAGAAGCCCGCGCCAGAATGGTTGAGAAAATCGCCGAATTGGACGATGAATTGACCATGAAATTCCTTGAAGCTCAGGAAATCACAGTTCCAGAATTAAAAGCCGCTCTCCGAAAAGGCGTATTGGCAACCAAAGCCGCGCCAGTTTTCTGCGGTTCTTCCCTGAAAAATAAAGGCGTTCAAGCGATGCTTGACGCAGTGATTGATTATCTGCCCTCTCCGGCGGATATCCCTTCGATCAAAGCCAGCGAGCCGGGAAATCCCGAAAATGAATTTGAACTCGCTACGCAAGACGATTCCCCGTTGAGCGCTTTGGTCTTTAAGATCGTAACGGACCCTTATGTAGGGCGTTTGGCTTATGTGCGCATCTATTCCGGCGTTTTGAGCCAAGGACAGAGCGTTCAAAACAGCACCAAGGGCAAAAAGGAACGCATCGGACGCTTGATCCGTATGCACGCCGATTCCCGCGAAGATATTACCGAAATTCGCTCCGGCGATATTGGCGCAGTGCTCGGCTTTAAAGAAAGCTTCACCGGCGATACTTTATGCGACACAAAAGCCTTGGTTTTAGAAAGCATTTCTTTCCCCGAACCTGTAATCTCCATTGCAATCGAACCGAAAAGCTCCAGCGATCAAGAGAAGATGGGCGAAGCCCTGCGCAAACTCGCTGAGGAAGACCCAACCTTCCGCGTGAATTCGGATGAAAACACCGGTCAGACCATTATTCGCGGCATGGGCGAACTCCACTTAGATATTATCGTGGATCGCTTATTGCGCGAATTCAAGGTGCAGGCTAATGTTGGCGCGCCGCGCGTGGCTTATCGTGAATCGATCACCAAGCCGGTGAAGGAAGTCAACTACAAGTACGCGAAGCAATCTGGCGGTAAAGGTCAATACGGTCACGTGGTCTTCTCGTTGGAACCCGGAACGCGCGGTAGCGGCGTTGTCTTTGAAAACAAAATTGTTGGCGGCGCAATTCCAAAAGAATATATTAACCCAATTGAAAAAGGCTTCAAAGAAGCGGCTGAAGGCGGCGTTTTGGCTGGCTATCCAGTCGTGGACTTGAAGATTACTTTGTTCGACGGCTCCTTCCATGAAGTTGACTCGAGCGAAATGGCGTTCAAACTTGCCGCTTCCATCGGCTTTAAGGAAGGCGTTCAAAAAGGCAACCCAATTCTGCTTGAACCAATGATGAAAGTTGAAGTCGTTTTGCCCGAAGAATATCTCGGCGACGTAATGGGGCAGATCAACAGCCGTCGCGGCTTGATCCAAGGCATGGATGTACGCCAAGGCAATGCGCAGGCAGTTCGCGCGGTCGTTCCTTTAGCGGAGATGTTTGGGTACGCAACCCAATTGCGCTCGGCAACTCAGGGACGCGGCGTATTTAGTATGGAATTTGACCACTACGCGCCAGTTGCGCAGTCTGTGGCGGAAGAAATTTTAAAGGCGTAAAAATCGTTCTTTTTTGAATAACTCAAGGAGTTTTATAATGGCGAAGGAAAAATTTGACAGAAGCAAACCGCATCTAAACGTCGGGACGATGGGTCACATTGACCATGGGAAGACGACCTTGACGGCGGCGATCACAAAAGTGGCGGGTTTGATGGGCAACGGCGAATTCAAAGCCTACGACCAAATTGACAACGCGCCGGAAGAAAAAGCGCGCGGGATCACGATCAACATCTCGCACGTGGAATACCAGACGGAGAAACGACACTACGCCCACGTAGACATGCCGGGTCACCGCGACTACATCAAGAACATGATCACGGGCGCGGCGCAAGTGGATGGCGCGATCTTAGTGGTAGCGGCGCCGGATGGCCCGATGCCGCAAACGCGCGAGCACGTGCTTTTGGCGCGCCAAGTGGAAGTGCCGAGCATCGTCGTCTTCTTGAACAAAGTGGACATGATGGACGACCCGGAATTATTGGAACTGGTCGAACTGGAATTGCGCGAACTGCTCAACAGCCAGGGCTTCCCGGGCGACACCACGCCGATTGTGCGCGGCTCTGCCAAGAACGCCTTAGATAGCGCCTCCAAAGACCCGAACGCGCCAGAATACGCCTCGATCAAAGAACTGCTCAAAGTCGTGGACGACTACATCCCCGAGCCGAAACGCGAAACCGACAAACCGTTCATGATGGCAGTGGAAGACGTGTTCTCGATCAAAGGCCGCGGAACGGTCGTGACCGGACGCGTAGATCGCGGGATTGCCAAGAAAGGCGACGCGATTGAAATCGTCGGCTTACGCGACACCAAGAGTTCGGTAATCACCGGCATCGAAATGTTCCACAAAGAATTGGACGAAGCGGTGGCTGGCGATAACGCAGGCATCCTCTTGCGCGGTATCGAGCGCGAAGACATCGAACGCGGACAAGTGTTAGTGAAGCCGGGTTCCGTGACCCCGCACAAGAAATTCTTAGCGGAAGTGTACGTGTTGAAGAAAGAAGAAGGCGGACGTCACAAAGCCTTTTTCAGCGGCTACCGCCCACAATTCTACATCCGCACAATGGATGTGACCGGCAATATCGCTTTGCCGGAAGGCGTGGAAATGGTGATGCCGGGCGACAACGTGAACCTGACCGTAGAATTGATCGTGCCGGTGGCGTTGGA
>JADLCG010000136.1 GCA_020847355.1 Anaerolineales bacterium
ACGTTGATGTAAACCACGCTACCGTGCGGCTGGCTGGAGAAACTAAATGGAATGATGCCCACGCCGCTTGAATTGGTGTTGATCGCAATCGTTTCGGTGCGTTGATCGGGCCAGAGGATGCTGGCGTTGCAAGCCGCGTTTGAAACGAAACGTAAATTTTGATCTTGCAAAATGATGAAGATGGTTTGCGTATCGTCGGTGAACGCGACGGCTTTTTTGACAAAGGCGCGCGCTTTGATTTGCAAGATCGCGCTTTGTGAATTATCCATTGGTTTGACGAACGCTAAGAGCGAACGATCTTCTTTTAATTTATCGAAATAAATTCTGCCGAGGGGGCTGAGTTCTACGCGTTGCGATTCGGGTTTGTTGGGTAGCCACTCGAAGCGCGCGCGTTCAAAATATTGAACGACTTTATCGTCGCGATATTCAAATGCCGAGATGGGGTTGCCAAATTGATTTGCGCCGCCGTATTTTTCAAAAAACTGAAGAAAATCGTAGCAGACTTCAAACCCAGTTGGGAAGGTTTTGCAAGCCAGTTTGTTGACGGCGACGCTCATGGCGGTTTGCGGCGCGTAAGTTTCCACGCCGAGCGCGGTGAGGGTCACTCTTTGCCCTTCAGGCAGTTCGGGGTGCAGTTCAAATCTGGCGCGTTGAAAATATTGGACGGTAAGCCCGGCTTTGGTGGGAAAAGCCTCGGTAATTGGATAGCCGAAGACAGTCAGGGCGTTTGGATTGCTGTTATAAAATTTGAGAAATTCCCCTTGGACGTTATGCCCGGTTTCGTCAAAATATTTGAAATCCGTAGTTTGGGCAAACGCATTTGTCCAGATTGCGGATACAAGAATAAACGTCAGGAGTAGAGTGAAGAAGCGTCGAGACATGCCGTTACCTGATTTCATTATACACATTATTCTTTGGAGGCGACCTTACAAAATAGACTTTATCGGTAATAAGGAAAAACGTCCCGAAGGTTGGTATTTTCCCTTTGATTTTCTTAAAAAACCTTCGGGACGGTTATTTCAGATAATGTCTAATATTATCCTTGCTCAAGCCGCCTTGAGCGATGGTTTGTAAAATTTATTTCGATCGACTGCTTAGGAGCGCTTCGATGATTTTTTCTGCGGCGTGACCATCGCCATACGGGTTTGCGGATTTGGACATTTTGGCGTATTCAGCCGAATCATTTAATAAACGTCTGGCTTCGGCAACGATGCGATTGGTTTCTGTGCCGACGAGTTTCAACGTCCCTGCTGTCACGCCTTCGGGGCGCTCGGTGACGTCTCGCAAAACCAAAGTCGGAATTCCAAAAGCGGGCGCTTCTTCTTGTATGCCGCCTGAATCGGTGAGGATCAAGTTGGCGTGTTTCATCAAATGCACGAGCGGGAGATAATCCAAAGGCGCGAGCAGGGTGATATTGGAAACGTCTGCGAGTAAGCGCTTCACCGGTTCTTGCACGTTTGGGTTGAGATGAACGGGGTAGATAATTTCAATATCTTCCGTTTGGGCAAGTTGGAGTAAAGCTTGGCAAATATTTTCCAAAGGTTCGCCAAAATTTTCCCGCCGATGCGCGGTGACTAAGATGAGCTTGCGCGCTTTTAGCTTGCTGATAAGGTCTGTAACTGCCTGCGGCTCGGGCTGATGCCGGACGAATTGCAATGCGTCTATCACGGTGTTGCCGGTGACTTTGATTATTTTTTCGTCAATGCCTTCGCGCAGTAAATTATTTTTAGCCCATTCAGTCGGCGCGAAATGTAAATCCGCGCTCACGCCTGCCACGCGGCGATTGATTTCCTCCGGGAAGGGTTGCCATTTGTCATGCGTGCGTAGCCCCGCTTCCACGTGCCCAAACTGAATGCGGCGAAAATACGTCAATAATGCGGTGATGGCGACGGTGGTGGTATCGCCTTGCGCGAGAACCCAATCGGGTTGGAAATGTTCGAGTATGGGATCAAGTTCGGCGAAGATGGCGGCGCTGAGTTGCGCGAGGGTTTGATTTTCGCGCATCAAATTCAAATCATAATCTGGCGTGATTTCGAATAAATCCAAGACTTGATCGAGCATTTGGCGATGTTGCGCGGTGACGCAAACGCGCGATTCTACGCCCGCCGTTTTTTTTAGCAATTTGACGAGAGGCGCCATTTTGACGGCTTCGGGGCGGGTTCCAAAAACGGAAAGAATTTTCAATGCAGTTCCTATTTATTTTTGCTATCGCCGAGGCGGAAGAAGCGGAAGCCTTGCTGTTTCCACGCTTCGGCAGTCCAACCATTGACTGTATCCAGCGCGATTTTGGCGGAGGTTTGCTTTTGTATCTCGTGCGGATCGAGCGCGGCGAATTGGCTGTGTTTGACGAGCAAGAGAATTAGATCCGCGTCTTGAATTGCGTCTTCCAGCGAAGCCGCCATGTGGATTTCTTTAAGCTGGGCGTTGGGCTTAAACGGCTCCCAAGCTTTCACTTGCGCGCCGTCTTTTTGCAGAAGACGAATCGCTTCGCTGGCGGGGCTTTCGCGTAAATCGTCCACGTCTGGTTTGTAAGCCAGCCCAAGCGCGGCGATTTTTTTGTTTTTTAATTCGCCAAGCGCTTGCCGGGCTTTTTTAACTACGAAGCGCGGTTGCTCATCATTGACTTGACGCGCATGATAAATTAGCTGACTCAGTTCTGGCGCGGCTTCTACGAAAAACCACGGGTCAACGCTGATGCAATGTCCGCCGACGCCGGGACCCGGAGAGAGGATTTTGATGCGCGGATGTAAATTGGCGAGCGCAATTGCTTCCCACACGTCCACGCCAAATTTTTCGGCAAGGCGGGAGAATTCATTGGCGATGGCAATATTCACGTCACGATGCGTATTTTCCATAAGTTTCACCATCTCGGCTGTAGTCGAATCGGTTTTGACGATTTGACCTTTGACGAAGGCGGCGTATAAATCTTGTCCAGCCTGCGCGGATTCTGGCGTGATGCCGCCAACAACACGCGCATTTTCAACCAGTTCTTTCATAATTTGTCCGGGTAGCACGCGCTCTGGAGAATAGCAGAGGAAGAAATCGGAACCAGCTTTCAGCCCGGATTTCTCTAAGATGGGGGCAACCAGATCAACCGTCGTGCGCGGCGGGGAAGTTGATTCAAGAATGACGAGGTTGCCTTTTTTCAAATGCGGGACGATGGATTCGGCGGCGGAAGTCACGGCTTGCATATCCGCGAGTTTGTAGGCGATTCCGCGATATTCTCCCAGCGCCTCATGCTTAAATGGGGTTGGCACGGCGATGATGAATGCGTCGGCGGTTTCAGTTTGCAGCGCCGCTCTAAACTTTTTGGCGTGAACCGCTTTTCTGAAAGTTTCATGAACGCCCGGCTCGTGGATGTGAATTTCGCCGCGGTTCAAAATTTCGATGACGTTAGGGTTAATATCCACGCCGACTACTTCCATGCCGTGCATGGCGAAAGTAGCGGCGGTAGGTAAGCCGATATATCCCAACCCAATTACGCAAAGTTTACTAAATTTCACAAGAACTCCTCTTTGAAGAGATTTTACAAGCCTGATTATAAACGGGTCTGTTCGCCTTCTTTATGCAACATTAATGTGGCGACAGCGTAGATAGACTTAAGTTGCTGTATAATCAAAAGGAGAAGCGATGGACTTTCTACTTAACCCCAATGTTGCGTATGTTATTTTGTTAGTCGGCGTGTTTTTGGCGTTCATGGCTGTCGTTACCCCGGGCACGGGTTTGCTGGAAATTGGCGCGTTGTTTTGCTTTTTGTTGGTGGGATATGCCGTTTATCATCTTTCGATTAACTTTTGGGCGTTAATTGTCCTTGCCTTGAGTCTCGTTCCCTATATTTATTCAGTTCAGAAGCCGAAACGCCTCTTTTATTTGGGAATTTCGATCTTGATGGTCGTGATCGGCTCGGTCTTCCTATTTGATTCGAGTCAAGATTGGTTGTTGGTTAGCCCATTGGTAGCGTTCGTCTTTTCCGGGATGATTTCCGGCTCGTTGTGGATTTTTATCCGCAAGGCGATTGAAGCGACCTCCAGCCAGCCGACGCATGATCTGACCAGCCTAATCGGTCAGCTTGGCGAGGCGAAATCGAAAATTCATGCGGATGGGAATGTATATGTGGCGGGCGAGTTATGGTCTGCTCGTAGCGAGCGTGCAATTCCAGCAGGGAGTCAAGTTCGTGTGCTTCAACGCGATGGCTTTACCCTTGTTGTTGAAAAAATAAATTAAAAGGAGTAAATATGGATCCAGCAATTAGTTATCAAGGAATTAATACTGCATTGGGTTCGACGTTGTTCTGTTTTGTTGGCGCGGCGCTGATCGTTCTCGTCATCTTCTTATGGAGTTCGATCAAAATCGTGCCGGAATATATGCGCTTGGTCGTCTTCCGTTTAGGGCGCGTTCTGTCAAAGCCGAAGGGCCCAGGCATTGTGATCATCATCCCGTTTTTTGACAGCTACAAATGGGTTGACTTGCGCGAACAAGTCCGTGAAGTTCCGCATCAAACTTCGATCACCAAAGATAACGCCCCCATTTCGATTGACTTCCTCTGGTATTATAAAATTTTAGACCCGGGCGAATCGGTCTTGCAGGTAGGCAACTTTGAATCTGCGGCGGCTGGTATTGCGGCAACCACGCTTCGCGCCGTGATCGGCGGTATCCCGCTGGACGATGTGCTTTCCGAGCGCGAACATATCAACAACATGCTTCGCACCCGCTTGGATGAAGTCACCGAGCGCTGGGGCGTGAAAGTCACCAACGTTGAAATCCGCGAAATCATCCCTCCGCGTGACGTGCAAGAAGCCATGAACCGCCAAATGTCGGCTGAGCGTATTCGCCGCGCAGTCGTCACCGAATCTACCGGTACGCGCGAAGCGGCGGTCAACGTGGCGGAAGGCGAGAAGCAATCGAACATCCTCCGCGCTGAAGGCGAAAAACAATCCGCCATCCTCAAAGCGGAAGGCGAACGCGAAGCCCAACTGCTCCGCGCCGAAGGTTTTGCCAAAGCCCTCGAACAAATTTACGGCTCGGCTAAATCTATTGACCAAAAGACGATGACGCTTCAATACTTTGAAACGCTCAAATCTATGGGCGCGAGTCCCTCCACCAAATATATTTTCCCGATGGAATTTACCAGCATGTTGGATAACTTCCTCGGCAAGAACGCCAAAGGTTAGCGAGTAATTCATAAATCGAATAAAATAAGGTCTCTCAACGAGAGACCTTATTTTATTATGCAAATTGTTAACGCTAACCTGCTGGATTTGAACGCGCTGTATAAATTAGAGAAAGCCTGTTTTGAAGCCGATGCCTGGCCCCTGATGGATTTAATGGCTATCTTGACTTTTCCCAACGTGGTGCGCTTGAAGGCGGTTGAGGATAATAAGCTAGTCGGCTTTGTTGGCGGCGATCCGCGCCTCAACGACGGGTGGGGCTGGGTTGCCACCATTGGGGTTGATCCTAGCTATCGGCGGCGCGGCATTGGGTTAGCTCTCTTGCACGCCTGCGAAGCGCGGCTGGGCGTGCCTAGCGCGCGCTTGACCGTGCGCGTTTCAAATATATCGGCAATTTCCATGTATCAAAAAGACGGCTACAAAACCATAGACCTCTGGAAGAACTATTACAACGACGGGGAAGACGCGCAAGTGATGGAGAAAAACTTGGCATGAATAATAAAAATCGGCTGGTTGAATTTGAAGCGCTGAGAGCGGTTTGTATTATCCTTTTGATGTTCGTGCATAGCGATATTTTTTCCACCTATTTATTTGGCATAAAACTTGAACCAATTGGTCCCTATCTGGGGACATTTATGCTTGGCGCTTTTTTCTTTATGGGCGGGTATTTCACGGAATATTCGCATCGCCAGCGCTCACAGACCTGGCTTGAATATAGCTGGTCTAAATTTATCCGTTTGTTTCCGCCCTATTGGCTGGCTCTGTTGGCATTTATGACCGTCTTAGGTTTTTCGCTAAAACGCCTAGACTTTATTTTATATTTTCTGGATTTACAAATTGTTTTCTCGCCCACGTTTATCAAGCCGTTGCTGACGCTTTGGTACTTGAGCGCGATTTTCGTTTATTACTTTATTTTTGGGATATTGCGCAAGCGCTCCACGCGGAGTTTGATCGGTTATTCGACCCTGATCTTCTTAATTGCTTATTCCTTAAATCTTAAGTACGATTTGTTTGACGATCGTTTCTTTGAATATTTTTTCGTCTTTCTAAGCGGCGCGCTTTTAGCGCGCTACGACGAATTACGCAATCGAATTTTTTACGCTCCATTTACGCTCCAACTTGCCGTCGGCTTGATTAGCGCCGGCTTATACGGAATTTTTGAGTTTGGCGATTATCGCAATCGAGACGTTGGCTTTTTAGTTTCGTCAAATTTATATATCTTAAGCTGGACGGTTCTAGCTTTGCGCCTCTTTCGTGTGGAGCGCTGGCAGTGGAAGATTTGGCGACCTATCTCGTATGCCTCCTTCTTTGCCTACCTTTTTCACCGCCCAATTTGGGAGTTGATGTTTCAAGCCATCCCTTTTCCAGAACAAATTCATCCGGGCTGGTTTCGCCTGTTCCCCGGCGCGATTTTCGTTTTTGTCATTTGCTATTTTATGCAGGCGCTTTATGACCGTATTCTAAAGTCCGGCTCGGACTTTTGGAAACGGAAAATTTTGAAGGTCGCTACTTAAAGCAGGGATTATAATCAGCCAATATGCTTGGTGACTTTCCTCCCCCGCAGTGGGTTAATACTGAAAATTTATTGCAAGAAATGGCGGCAGACCTCGCTTCCCAGCCGCGCGTGGCAGTGGATACTGAATCAAACAGCCTACATGCGTTTCGTGAACGTGTTTGTTTGTTGCAGTTCTCTACGCCAGCGACGGATTATCTAGTGGATCCGCTCAGATTTACCGAGCTAGAAGCGCTCGCGCCTATTTTTGCAAACCCTAAAATCGAAAAGATTTTTCACGCCGCAGAATACGATCTAATTTGTCTGAAGCGTGATTTTGATTTTAAGTTCGTCAATCTCTTTGATACGATGCAAGCCGCGCGCGTGCTCGGTTATCCAGCCGTAGGTTTGGATCGTTTACTGTGCGATAAATTCGGCATTCTGACAGATAAACGCCATCAGAAAGCCGATTGGGCAATGCGCCCATTAACTGAAGACCAAATCCATTACGCGTGTTTGGATACGCACTATCTCTTTGACTTGCGCGACACGCTGGAAAAAGAATTGATCGAGAAAGAAAGGTTGCATTTTGCGCGCGAAGATTTTGTGCGGGCTTGCACAGTTGACGAAGCGCGACGCACCGGCAACGGCGCGGCTTGGGAGCGCTTTTCCGGGCGCAAAGACCTCACTCAACGTCAACTGACTATTATTTCAGCGCTCTGCAAATGGCGCGATGGCGAAGCGGAACGCTTGGATCGCCCGCCGTATAAAGTGGTGATGGACGAAGTTTTCATTAAGCTATCGAAAGACCCGCCTGAGCATAAAGTGGATTTATCCGGCGCGGGATTGAGCGAGAAGCAAATCCGCTTGTGGGGGGATGGGCTTTTAAGCGCGATTAAGCGCGGGCTTGAGATGACGCTCGTGAAACCGAAACCTGCCGAACGTAAGTCGGATGCGGTTTTGCGGCGGATGGAAAAATTGAAGACATGGCGAAAAAATCTGGGCTTGGAATTGAAAGTCGAGTCCGATATCATCTTGCCGAAGATCTATTTGGCGGCGCTTTCTGAAAACCCGCCGAAGAGTTTAGCCGAGTTGAACGTCCTCATGCAAGACAGCCCGGCGCGCTTTGAAAAATTTGGAGCGCAAATTCTAAAAACATTAGGAGTGAAACATGCGAATTAATTTTCATGGAGCCGCGCAAACAGTGACCGGCAGTCAACATTTGCTGGAGATCAATGGGAAAAAATTATTGCTGGATTGCGGCTTGTATCAGGGCAAGCGCGCTGAAGGTTATGATCGCAATTTGCATTTTCACTACGACCCGCATGAAGTGAGCGCCGTGCTTCTTTCGCACGCGCATATTGACCATTCGGGCAATTTGCCAAACCTGGTGAAGCAAGGCTTTGAGGGAAATATTTACGCTACCAAAGCCACCGTAGATTTGGCGAGTTTGATGATCGCCGATTCGGCGCATATTCAAGAATCTGACGCGGAATACGTGAACGAAAGGCGCAAGCGTCACGGCGAACCGCCGATCAAGCCGTTATATACCAAGGCAGACGCTGAAAACGCGGCGAGTATGTTTGTCGGTAAAAATCTTGACGAAGCCTTTGAGCCGATTGACGGCGTGACGGTCAGATTTTTTGAAGCCGGACATATTTTAGGCGCGGCGGGGATGGCGCTTGAAATTGAAGAAAAAGGAAAGAAGATTCGGCTGGTCTTTTCCGGCGATATTGGCAGAAATCATATTCCTCTATTGCGCGATCCGGTTTTGCCTGAACGCGCCGATTACATGATCATGGAATCGACCTATGGAGATAAACTGCATGATAACCCTGAAAAAGCCTATATTGAATTTCGAGACGTGGTTAAACGGACTCTGCAACGCGGCGGCAAAGTGATCGTTCCGGCGTTTGCGGTGGGGCGCACGCAGGAATTGGTTTATAACTTGAATCAAATGATCTCGGACGGCGAAATCAAAAGCGTTCCAGTTTTTGTGGATAGCCCGTTAGCGGTGAATGCGACTAAAGTTTTCAAACGTCATCCCGAATGCTTTGACGCGGAAACTCGGCAATTTGTGATGGAGGCGCGCCACCCGGCTTTGGATTTCAAGGATTTGACTTACATCCAATCAGTTGACGAATCAAAAGCTTTGAACGACCGTACCGACCCGATGGTGATTATCTCAGCTTCGGGCATGGTCGAAAACGGACGCATTCTGCATCATATTAAAAATAATATTGAAAATCCGAAGAACACCATTTGCATTGTTTCTTGGCAAGCGCCAGATACGCTAGGTCGGCGCCTCGCTGATCGTGAACCCGAAGTGCGGATTTATGGCGAACTGTATCGGCGCAAATGTGACGTGGCGACGATTGGCGGCTTATCTGGTCATGCTGGTCAGGATATGCTGATGAAATACGCTTTAAATGTGAAAGATACAGTCAAACAAATTTTTCTCGTCCACGGCGAAGAAAAACAAGCCACAACTTTGAAGGAGAAGTTAAAAGAGAATCGCTTGAGCCGCGTGCATTACCCAGCCTTGCACGAGAGCGTGGAGTTATAAACCTAAACATTTTGGGTTATAATCTCGCCCGTTTCACCTGAGACCATCAACCCGGGCTTTGAAACTTTATATTTGGAGAGGTGCCAGAGTGGTTGAATGGGACAGTCTCGAAAACTGTTGTAGGCTCCGGTCTACCGAGGGTTCGAATCCCTCCCTCTCCGCTGAAGCAAACTTCGGAAATCGCAAAGATTTCCGAAGTTTGCGCTTAATGGTAAGATTCTGACAATGAAAATCAATCTGGCGCTGGCTCAAACCAATACAAAACTCGGAGATGTGGAAGCGAACCTCGCTAAGCATCTTGATTACATCCAACAAGCGAAAAATGAAAAAGCGGATTTGCTCATCTTCCCGGAACTTTCGCTCACCGGATATGGATTGCAGGATTTGGTCGCTTCGGTAGCGCACAAACCGACGGAAGACGATCCCGTCTTCAAGCATTTGCTGAACGCCTCAAAAGATTTGGATTTGGTCGTTGGCTTTGTGGATGAAGATTCCCGTCATCGTTTTTTCATCGCCTCGGCATATCTTTCCGGCGGAAAAACGCTTCACGTTCATCATAAAGTTTATTTGCCAACTTACGGCTTGTTTGACGAAGGACGCTTCTTCGCTTGGGGCGATAAAGTCCGCGCCTTTGATACGCGCTTTGGGCGGATGGGTATGTTAATCTGCGAGGATTTTTGGCACGCTTCGCCGCCTTACTTGCTCTGGCTGGATGGCGCCGACCTGATGCTTTTTTCTTCCGCTTCGCCTGGGCGCGGATTGAATGATAAAGAAAAACTCGAATCGGCGCGCTGGGTGGAACGAGTCACAAAGGCATATGCCAGCATGTTCACCTCTTTTGTGATTCATACGAATCGCGTCGGCTATGAGGATGGCTTGCATTTTTGGGGCGGCGCCACGGCTTTCGATCCGAACGGCGAAGAACTCGCTCACGGACCATACAATGAAGAAGCCATTACCTACTCGCAACTGGATTTGAACCAACTGCGCCGCACAAGAGCCAGATTGCCGTTATTACGCGACGAAAGAACCAATTTGACCGCGTCTGAACTGCAAAGAATATTACAAAAATGACCGCCATCAACTTGACTATCAACCCGGAACTTGCGCGTGAAATTTTAGTCGGCTTTATCAAATCCGAAGTGACTCGCGTGGGTTTTTCAAAAGCCGTGATCGGGCTCTCCGGCGGCTTGGATTCCGCGCTCTCTTGCGCTTTAGCGGTAGAAGCCTTAGGCAAAGAAAATGTTTTAGCCGTGCGGATGCCGTATCGCGCTTCCAATAAAAATTCGCTGGAACATGCCCAATTGCTCATTGATCAACTTGGCGTTCCATCCAAAACGATTGAAATTACGGAAATGGTCGAACCGCTCTTCAAACTGGATGCGGAAATTTCCAATTTGCGTAAAGGCAATATTATGGCGCGCGAACGCATGATCGTTTTATACGATCAAAGCGAAGCCTTCAAAGGCTTGGTGATCGGCACAAGCAACAAGACTGAAATTTTATTAGGTTATAGCACCATGTACGGCGATTCCGCCAGCGCCCTGAATCCGCTTGGCGATTTATATAAAACCCAAATCCGCCAGCTATCCCGCGCAATGAATATCCCAACCCCAATTTTGGAGAAAGCGCCTTCCGCCGATTTGTGGGCGGATCAAACGGATGAAAAAGAACTCGGCTTCACCTACGCAGAAGTGGATCAACTTTTATATTTGCTGGTTGATCAAAGATACAGTCCGCAGGAAGCCAGCGAAGCGGGCTTTGACGAAAAATTTGTTCACGCTGTGATGAAGCGCATCCAACGCTTTCAATACAAAAGAATGCAACCGCCGATTGCAAAAATCAGCAACCGCACAATTGGCTATGACTTTTTATATCTGCGCGACTGGGGAACCTAACGCGCCTGCCCGGAGCGGCAAATTGTTTCTGAAATAGAATCAAATCTCTCTTAAGAAAGAATCGTTTTTTGTATGCTTCAAATACCGCCGTCTTTACGTCATAAAAAATTTTTCTATCTTTGGCTGGGTCAACTCATCTCAGTCACCGGCACGCAAATGCAAATTTGGGCTTTGCTCTGGCACGTGAGCCGCTTGGATAAAAATCCAATTGCGCTGGGCGGCATTGGATTGGCGCGTATTGCGCCGGTGATTATTTTTTCGTTGATCGGCGGCGCGCTGGCAGATTCGATGGATCGGCGCAAGGTGATGTTTGTGACTCAGAGCGTTGCGGCGCTCCTCGCGCTGACCTTAGGCTTGCTCACTCAATTTGGGCAGATTACTATCTGGTACATTTACTTGATTACCGCCCTGCAGGCAATTGCGATTGCGTTTGACGGGCCCTCACGACAGGCGCTGATCCCGAACCTTGTGCCCAAAGAAGATTTACCGAATGCGTTTAGCATGACCTTTACTTCGTTTCAAGTGGGCTCGGTGTTGGGTCCCGCGTTGAGCGGTTTGGTGATTGCTTTGGCGGGGCAGGCGGCGATTTATTATTTCAATGCGTTTTCATTTGTAGCGGTGTTGATCGCTTTGATCATGATCGGCGCTGTGCCGCAAGCCTTTGCGGAAAAAAGCGCCGGAGTCAGTTTAAGCTCGATCCGCGAGGGGATTCAATTTATTCTCAGCCGACCGATTATTTTATCTACCATGCTGTTGGATTTTGTCGCCACTTTCTTCGCTTCGGCAAATACGCTGATGCCGTTGATCGCTTCAGATGTTTTGAAAACGGACGTGGTGCATTATGGCTATCTTTCCGCCGCTTCGGCGGTGGGCGCGGTGATTGTGGCGCTGGTCTTTTCGCAAATTAGAACCATACATAAACAAGGCGTTTTGTTTTTAGGCGCGGTAATTATTTTTGGAATAGCAACGGTTATTTTTGGAATTACTAAATCTTTTGTGGTGGCTTGGTCGGCAATTGCCGTAACCGGCGCGGCAGACGGCGTGAGTACGATCATCCGTAATACGCTTCGGCAGTTGCAAACGCCCGATCACATTCGCGGACGGATGACCAGCATCAATCA
>JADLCG010000137.1 GCA_020847355.1 Anaerolineales bacterium
AACGGCGAAATTAAAGGCGAAACCTTTCAAACAATTTTAGACGCTCAAGAGCGCGGCGTGGAAATAACGCGGATGCCGATTCTATATGAAGAAATGACTCAGCGCGTACCGGTGGAACACCTTGAATCGGATTGGGTGATCCGCTCTTTTGTGGATCAAATCCGCGTGCGCGGCATGTATGAATTATTTAAGCGGATTATGGATATCCTCGGCGGAATTATCGGCGCTTTAATTCTAGTTTTGGTTTTTCCGTTCGTGGCGACCGCCATTGTTTTAGAGAGCGGCTTCCCGATCTTCTATTCCCAAAAGCGTTTGGGCAAAGGCGCCAGCGTTTTTACGATTTATAAGTTTAGAACCATGTATCAGGACGCCGAGGCAAATGGCGAGGTTAAGACTGCTACGGAGAACGATCCGCGCGTGACGCGAGTGGGTAATTTCCTCAGAAAAACCCGCTTGGATGAGATGCCTCAGTTCCTGAGCGTGATTCGCGGCGAGATGAGTTTGGTAGGACCTCGCGCAGAAAGACCGGAGTTGGTTTCTCAATATCAAAAACAAATTCCGTTTTATCGCGCGCGCTTGCTCGTCAAGCCCGGCCTCACTGGCTGGGCGCAAATCAACTATGGGTATGTGGCGACGATCAAAGAAACTTTTGTGAAACTTGAATATGATTTGTACTATATTAAACATCGCACTTTGAATTTAGACTTTTCGATTATTCTTAGAACAGTTGGCACGGTATTAAGAAGGACAGGTAGATAAAAATGAAATATTTAGTGACTGGCGGCGCCGGCTTTATTGGTTCGCATATTACCCGCGCTTTGCTTCAGCAGGGCGCGCAAGTTCGCGTGTTGGATAATTTTTCTTCGGGCAAGCGCGAAAATCTCAAAGGGCTGGACGTTGAACTTATCGAAGGTGATCTGCGTGACGCTTCGCGCGTAGCCGAGGCGGTGCGCGGCGTGAATGTCATTTTCCACGAAGCGGCATTCGTCTCCGTTCCAGAATCGATGGAGAAGCCGCAAGAATGTTTCGACGTGAACGTGACTGGCACGTCTATTTTGTTTGAAGCCGCGCGCAAAGCCGGCGTGCAACGCGCCGTTGTCGCTTCCAGCGCCGCAGTCTACGGCGATTCGACCGCTATGCCTTTGGTTGAAAACACTCCGCTTAAACAATTATCGCCTTACGCTTCTTCCAAGCGGGTGGATGAAATGTACGCCGAGCTTTATACCAATTCGTTTGGCTTTGAGGTCGCCGCGCTTCGCTACTTCAACGTGTATGGACCCCGCCAAAGACCGGATTCGATGTACGCCGCCGCCGTGCCGATTTTCATCCGCCGCATGTTGGATAACAAGCCGATCACTATTTATGGCGATGGCGGGCAAAGCCGCGATTTGGTCAACGTCAAGGACGTGGTTCAAGCCAACTTACTCGCTTCGCAACATCCCAGCGCGCCCGGGCAGATCTTCAACGTCTGCACTGGCGTTGAAACGCGCTTGCTGGATTTGCTCGATATTCTTTACGAAATTTTCCCGAACGCGCCAAAGCATATCCACGCCGAACCGCGCGCCGGCGATATTTACCGCTCCATTGGAACGCCGCAAAAAGCGCAGGACGTTTTGGGCTATAAACCCAGCGTCACTTTAGCGGATGGTATTTATGAAGCCGTTCAAGAAATGCGTAACCTCTAATCCTTCAACCTTAAACCTGCAACCTTAAACCTTCAACCTTCCCATGTCCTCCCGCACTCATGTTCGTAATCGTTTCGTTCTAATTGGCGATTTGGCGCTGATTATCGTTTCGGTGTTGGGGAGTTTTGCATTAAGGCTGGATGTCAGTCAACTGCCGTTTTATTTCCCCGCCGCCCTGATGATGTGTCTCGCGGCTTTGGCGATAAAAATCCCCGTTTATTTTTCGTTCGGTTTGTATCGTCGCTTGTGGGTGTATGCCAGCACGAACGAACTGCGTTTGATCACCTTTGCCGTAACCACCGCTTCGGTTTTGACTTCCGGCGTGATGCTCTTGCTGATCAACTTCAATTTGATTCAACCGGGTATGCCGCGCTCAGCCTTGGGCATTGATTGGCTACTTTCGCTTGTGCTGATTGGCGGCTCGCGCTTCGCTTTGCGGATTCTCGCCGAACAAACGCCTCATGCGCGTAATGAAAAATATAAACGCGCTTTGATTATCGGCGCGGGCGATGCGGGGGCGCTGGTCGTGCGCGAACTACAACGCGCTTCGCCGTTGAATCTTACGCCCATCGGTTTTTTAGACGACGACCCCGCCAAGCAACATCATCAAATTTACGGCGTTTCTGTGATCGGCAGAATCGAAAGCATCGCCTTAATCCTTGAAGACCAGCAAATAGATGAAGTTGTTATCGCGATCCCTTCGGCTTCGGGGAGCGTTATCCGTTTGGTGAATGACGCTTGCCGCGCCAAAGGCATTCCTTCCCGCACCATGCCCGGCATTTATGAATTGCTCGGCGGCAAGGTGAGCGTCAACCGCTTGCGCGAAGTGGATATTACCGATTTACTGCGCCGCGAACCCGTGAAAATTGACGATCAATTGATTGGCGCAAACTTAACCGGCAAACGGATTTTAGTCACCGGCGCGGGCGGCTCAATTGGGCGCGAAATTTGCCGTCAGGTCGCGCGCTGGAGTCCCGCTTCATTGGTTTTGTTAGGACATGGCGAAAACAGCATTTTTGAATCCCTGCTCGAACTGCGCGAGAATTTTCCGTCGCTTTCGTTGTATCCGCTCATCGCCGATGTGCGCGACTTGAATCGCATTCAGGAAATTTTCAAACTGCATCAACCGCAAGTGGTTTTTCATGCCGCCGCTCACAAACACGTCCCATTGATGGAAGCCAATGTAGAAGAAGCGATCACGAACAATGTTGTCGGCACGCGAAATGTAGTGGGTACAGCGAGCAAGTTTGGGGTAGCGCGGCTCGTGCTCATCTCCACTGATAAAGCCGTTCGCCCGATCAGCGTGATGGGCGCGACCAAACGTCTGGCTGAAATGATCGTCCTGGATGCGGCGCAACGGAGCGGCTATGCCTATTCGGTTGTCCGCTTTGGAAACGTGCTTGGCAGTCGCGGGAGCGTTGTGCCGCGTTTCAAAAATCAAATCGCCAATGGCGGACCCGTTACCGTCACGCACCCTGAAATGTATCGCTATTTTATGACCATCCCCGAAGCCGTGCATTTGGTTTTGCAAGCCGCTTCGATGGGCAAAGGCGGGGAAGTTTTCATGCTCAACATGGGCGAACAAGTGCGGATTTTAGATTTGGCGGAAGATTTGATCCGGCTCTCTGGGCTTGAACCGCACCGCGATATTGAAATTGAATTTTCAGGCATTCGCCCGGGCGAAAAACTGCGTGAAGACCTATGGGAAGAAGGCGTGCAATTTGAGCCGACGCAACACGCTGAAATTTTTCGCGCAATGGATGAAGAAAAAGTGGACGGCGAAGCGTTGGCGCGCATGATCGAGCAATTGATTTTTCACGCGCATCAATCTGAAACTGAAAGTTTGATTCGCGGATTGAATGAATTCTTGCCGTTTAGCGCCGTGCGTTCGGTCCCGCCGCCGGATATTATTTCGCCGGTTTAGATTGCGCGCTGGAGTAGATTGATCTAATGCCTCTCGTTTCCCTTGCCGAATGGAATCAATTCATTGAAAGACATCCCAACGCGCATTTACTGCAAATGGGATTTTGGGGCGAATTAAAAAAAGATTTTGGATGGAAGACCGTCCGCCTCATTTCTAACGCTGAAGTTGGGGCGCAAATCCTCTTCCGCCGCCTGCCTTTGGGCTTGACTCTCGGCTACCTGCCTAAGCCGGTGAATAGCGAGCAATTGGCGCTAGGCGCTGACGAATTCTGGAGCGAAGTAGATGCGGTTTGCAAACAACAGCGCGCTATCTTGCTAAAAATTGAGCCGGATGCCTGGAGCGGCGAAACGCGCTTCTCTTCTTCCGCGTTGCGTATCTCTCCGCATAATATTCAGCCGCCGCGCACAATCGTGGTTTCAATCAAAGAAGATGAAGACGCCATGCTCGCGCGGATGAAGTCGAAGTGTAGATATAACGTTCGTCTTGCCGAAAAAAAAGGAATCAAAATCCGCGCATGGGACGATATAAGCGCTTTTCACGAGATGCTGACGATCACAGGCGGGCGCGACAGTTTTGGCGTACATTCCGAAGAATATTATCAACGCGCTTATGAATTGTTTCACCCTGCAGGAATTTGCGAATTACTCGTGGCTGAGTTTGAAGGCAAGCCTTTGGCGGCTGTGATGGTCTTTGCGCACGGAAAACGCGCGTGGTATGTGTATGGCGCTTCCAACGATCAGGAAAGAAACCGGATGCCGACTTATTTGTTGCAGTGGGAAGCGCTCCGCTGGGCAAAGGCGCGTGGGTGCGAGGAATATGATTTGTGGGGCGTGCCGGATGCGAATGAAGATCAACTTGAAGCGCAATTTGAAGCGCGGCACGACGGCTTGTGGGGCGTCTATCGCTTCAAACGCGGGTTTGGCGGCGAGGTCAAACGCGCCGCGCAGGCTGTAGATCGAGTCTATAACCCGTTATTGTATTGGTTCTATACTACATATATTCTGCGTAAACTATAAAAATGGATTCTCAAACTTCCAAAATTTGGAACGAGCTAATTTCCAAACTTCCAAATCCGCATTTTCTCCAAAGCTCTGAATGGGGCGAGGTCAAACGAAAATACGGCTGGATGCCGTACTACGCGCTTTGGAGCGAATCTGAATTTCATGTTTCACAGAACCTTGAAGCGCTTCCAGTTTTGCCCTTGCCGCTGGCGGCATGTCTCATCCTCAAACGCACAGTTAGCTTGCGCGGGTTAATCCAAGCGAGCATTTTATATGCGCCCAAAGGTCCACTGCTGAATTGGGAAAACGGCGCTTTGCGTTCGCGCGTTTTGAACGATTTGCAGACCTTTGCCAAAACGCAAAAAGCGATCTTCCTTAAAATAGACCCGGATGTTGAACTCGGAAGGGGAATCCCGCATAGCGGGGAAGATGCGCTTGATAACAACGGTCAAGCTGTGGCGGAGGAATTGAGGCGCAGAAGCTGGCGTTATTCGTCCGCTCAAATTCAATTTCGCAATACTGTACTGATCCATCTGCAGAATTCGGAAGACGAGATGTTAATGCGGATGAAGCCGAAGACGCGCTACAACATCCGTTTGGCTGAGAAGAAAGGCGTTTCACTGCGCGTAGGCAAAGTGTCGGATTTGGCGAACCTTTATAAAATGTACGCAGAAACATCCGTGCGCGACGGCTTTGTAATACGCGACGAAGAATACTACCTTACGGTGTGGAAAATATTTATGCAATCGCAAGCCGGCGCACAGCCGTTTGCAATTCCTTTGATCGCTGAAGTGAATGGCGAAGCGCTTGCCGCAATTTTCTTGTTCATCTTTGGCAAACGCGCTTATTATGTTTATGGCATGTCGCGGAATATGCACCGCGAGAAAATGCCCACCTATCTTTTGCAATGGGAAGCTCTTAAAGCCGCCAAAGCGCGCGGCTGTGAAGTTTACGATTTGTGGGGCGCGCCAGAGATTTTTGACGAAAGCGATTCGATGTGGGGCGTTTATCGCTTCAAAGAAGGTTTGGGCGGGGAAGTGGCGCGGACTTTAGGAGCTTATGATTTCGCGCCAAATAAAATTTTGTATACGCTCTATTCTGAAGTGATGCCAAAGATTTTGAATTTTATGCGTTCACGCGGCAAAGAAAAAACGAGACAAAATTTAGATTAAAACTTGCCGAGATAGATTTACTCCGCGCAGGTTCGGGTTAAGTCGTTGCCCGTGTCTAACGCGCATCCCGGCGGATTGATTTCTTCCTGCAAGTAATCGGCGTACAGTTTACTCATGGTCGCTAGTTCCCAATTATTTTCCTTCAACCACGGAAAAGCCAAAACGCTGGAGTTGTAATCGTCCGTGCGGATGTGCATTTGCACAATATCGCCGCCCTGCGCTTTTTTGATCGCATTGAAAACGATCTCCGGCTCGCCGCCGCCGCCCACTGAAAATAATGCCGCCACCAACCCGCGCTCCTGACATAAAATATCCAGCGTGGGGCTGATGATGTCATACGGCGGGCGCACAAAACGAACCGGGTATTCCTCCCCGAGAACTTGCGTTAATGCGGCGTACCATTTGTCATAGTCCGCCAATGCGCCACTAGGCGACATGACCCCGATGTTGACATGCTCGAACGAGTGACAGCCGATCTCGTGACCCTTCGCTACAAGCCGCTTCCAAATGCCCGCATCCTGTTCTTCCAAATTGAGCAGTTTTGCGCCCACCGGAAAAAAGGTCACTTTGAATTCGGGATATTGATCGAGCAATTCTTCCAGCGTGTGCATTCGATAGAGCAAGTAGCAATCGTCGTAGGTGAAAGCGATGCGTTTGAATCTGCGACTGCCATGCCAAATCAGCGGGGCGGTAAAGTTCGGCTGTTGATCTTCCGCATGAGGTTTCAACGGGTTGGCTGAAAGGCTTAGCAAAGTCAGCCCGCCAATTTTCAAGAAATCGCGGCGCGATAAATTAGGCATTGGACTTTTGAGTTTTTCTTCCGAGCGTGAAGATTGCAATCAGCATCCAAACGATATTCAAACCCGCCGAAGGGTACGCCCGCAAATACACCGTATTGACCGTCAACAATAACCCTGCCAAAAAATTCAAGCCCTGATAGGTCCAAGAATCGCCTTCCACTTTTTTAGCGGAGACAAGCCCATACGCGGCTAAATAGAGAACCGCTCCAATCCAGCCAATGATGTCAATGAAAAGATCCATTTACGAAAGAACCTCCACGTTCATGCCTACTTCCAGTTTGCCGCCATTTAATGGAATGGCGTTCATCCCAAAAATCGCGCCTAATGGATGCCGGCGATAAGTCTCCAGCGTTTTGAGCGGTTCTTTACTGGTCGCCAAAGTTTCTGGATCAATAGTGGGGATGGCGCATCGCGCGCACGGCTTGACCAAAGCAAGCTCAATTGCGCCAATCCGAATCCGCTTCCACCGATCTTCTGCAAAAGGCTCGCAACCGCTCACAACAATGTTTGGGCGAAAACGTTTCATCGGAAGCGGCGCATCCAACTTCGAGTTTAGGTCCTGAAGCGCTTCTTCAGATATGATCAAGATAGGGTAGCCGTCTGCAAAGCCGGTATGATCATCTTCATTAATCGCAAAGTCCGCATTGACTTTACGAATGTAGCCTTCCGCAAAGTGCACCAGCCGCACTTGCACGCCGAGCCAATCCGAAAACCATTGCGCGGCTTCTTCGCCCTGATCAATTGCATGAACGCCGGCGCTCTTCCAAATATTCACCGGAAAGATCGCGCCGCGCTTCTGCAAATCAACTTTCAGCGTTTCAAAATTGGGCGCAGAGAGCGTAACAGAATCAGTTTGCAAAGTTGGCGTGACCAACGCGAGTTTGGCATATTTACGTTGCGTGAGAAAATCTCCGTCCGGCGTAACCAGCATCAGGCGGCGATCGTTTTCAAGCCCCATGCGTTCAACGCGCGCTTCGCGCAAATCAAAGCCGCGACAAGATTTAATTGGGTAATAACTTAATCCGCTCAGTTGAATCATAAATTCTCAATCAGCTTTCTACGGTCTGCTTTACCGTTGGAGGTCATCGGAAATTCTTGTAGGAAAACGAAGCGACGCGGAATCATGTAATCGGGAATGCGCGCCGCCAATTCTTTTTTCATCGCCTGCATCCTTTCAAAATCGGAAGCGTCAGTTTGATTCTTGAGAATCACAAACGCAACTAAATGATCGGCGCGTTCTTCTTTCATAATCGGCGCGACAACCGCATCGCGCACGTTGGGCAAAGCGTGTAAATTCGCTTCGATATCGCCCAATTCAATGCGATAGCCGTGTAACTTAATCTGAAAGTCAATGCGCCCTTCGTAGAAAATCAACCCGTCTTTATTGCGCCCCCAATCTCCGGTGTGATACGCGTTTTGATCGTTGATCTTGAAGAAGGCGCGCTCGGTCAAGTCCGGGCGATTGATATACCCCGGGCTGACGTTTGGTCCGCAAATGATGATTTCGCCTCTTTCTCCGCTCGGGGCTGGTCTGCCTTCCTGATCGTGAATCAGCAGTTGCGTCCCCGGCATGGGATAGCCAATCGGCAAAGGATTATATTTTTCAATAATCTCATTTGTGATTTGGACAGAACTAGTTGCGACGGTCGCCTCGGTCGGTCCGTAGGCATTCCATAAAACTGTTTTTGGAAAGCGCTTGAGCAATTCTATGCAGATTTCCGGAGCGAGCGCTTCGCCCGCCAACCAAAAGCGGCGGAGTTTTGGCAGTAGCGCCGCGTTGAAATTTGCATCCATCAAACATAGCCGCGCAAAAGAAGGCGTTGAAACCCACAGCGTCGCTTCTGAATTTTTGAGCGTATTGAACAATTCTTTTAGATTGCCAATCTCGTCATTGGTCACGCTCACCAATGTCCCGGCTTGATACAAACTGCAATACACATCGAGAATAGATACGTCAAAAGTAAACGGCGCCTGACCTAAAATCACCGTATCCGCTTCGCCGATTTCGTGTTCGGGCAAAGTCCAGTTGAGGAAATTTTCCAAATTAGAGCGCGGAATAATCACGCCTTTGGGCGCGCCAGTGCTTCCCGAAGTGAAAATGATGTACCACGGATCGCTTGGCTTGCGCTCGCGCGGTTTGAAATTTTGATTCTGAGGCGCAGTTTCAAGGATATTTTTTATTTGCTCGACAGTTAAAACTAAACTCGCCTGAGCCGTTTCAATCACGGCGTTCACGCGCTGTTCGGGGAAATAGCTTTCCAGTGGAATGTAAGGATGCCCGGCTTTCGCGCAAGCGATGAAAGCGACCAGCATTTCAGTCTGTTTATGCCCACGCAAAACCACCGGCGAGTTATCGTCCGGCAATGCGCGCGCGAGATAATCCGCCAGTTGATTGGAGCGCTGATAGAGTTCTCGATAAGTCAGCGTTTGAGCGCCGCTTTTATGAGCGAGTTTATTTGGGTAGACCTCTGCCCAGCGGTCAATTTGCGCGATAATGTCCATAAAATCCTGTTATTTCCTAAACGCTCATCTGCCGCTAAAAAAGCCTGCCTGAAAAGATCAACAAGCTAAACGCCACCAGATGAAAAGTGATCGCAATCGAGAGCGCGCGCCAGAAGAAGCCGTTATCGTTCAACAAGCGATTGCCCTTGTATTTTTTATCCAGCCAATTGGTAGCGACCAAAAGCGCGCCATGATACAAACCATAGACAATGTAATGCCAAGCCAAGCCGTGCCAAACGCCCATCAGTCCCATCGTGAGCATGAACCCGAGAGACGAAGCCGTTTGATTATCTTTGAACCATTTGC
>JADLCG010000138.1 GCA_020847355.1 Anaerolineales bacterium
CATGAATACTTCCTTTTTTAAATAGATCTCTTGCATAAGTATTTGTAGGGCGGGTTTTTAACCCGCCATGCGCAAAATTTTACAAGAACGTCAGGCTCAAAGCCTGACCTACAATTGACTTGCGCAAGAGGTCTAATATAGCTTTACAGTTATATAGCGCTCATTTTCATTCTGTCAATTCTACAAACAAACGAACGCCATACTATTGGCATACGATTTACATTAAAGGGATTAATCTTGATCCCCAAAAGCATGGTATAAAAATTTATGGCCGCCCTAAAAAGAAATATCCCGCTTGAGCTTTTGATTTCTCTGTATGGGAAAGAACAAGCCTCGCAGATTTACAAGCGTAGTCAAAAGCTAATTGAAAGCTATCGCGCGCGGATTGAAGCGCGCCCCGTCAATCTCACGGAGCGCGACGCTATATTGATCGTATACGGAGATCAAGTTCAATCCGTAGAAGAAAAGCCGCTAAAAACATTAAACTCATTTTGTAAAAAATATCTCCAAGGCGTTATCAGCGGAATACACATCCTCCCTTTTTATCCCTGGACTTCGGACGATGGCTTTTCAGTCGTAGATTATCGTAAAGTAGATTCAAAATTAGGGAATTGGAATGACGTTTCTGCTTTACAAAGTCATTTCAAATTGATGTTTGACGGCGTGATCAATCACATTTCATCACAAAGCGAATGGTTTCAAAAGTTTTTACAAGACGATCCGCAGTATCAAAATTATTTTATAACCGTAGCAGGCTCGCCAGATTTAGCGCCGGTCGTTCGTCCACGAGCGTTACCACTGCTCACTTCGTTTCAAACTCCATCAGGCGAAAAGAAAGTTTGGACAACTTTCAGCGCCGATCAAATTGATTTGAATTACAAAAACCCAGAAGTTTTGCTAGAGATTTTAGATCTTCTCTTGATGTATGTTGAACGAGGCGCAACCTTCATCCGTCTCGATGCAATTGCCTATCTTTGGAAAGAAATCGGCACAGCTTGCATTCACTTACCGCAAACGCATACCGTAATTCAATTTCTGCGCGCGGCGCTGAACGAAGTCGCTCCGCAAGCTCTGCTCATCACCGAAACAAATGTGCCGCATGTGGATAATATTTCCTATTTCGGCGATGGAACGAACGAAGCGCAACTCGTTTATAACTTCGCATTGCCGCCGCTCACCCTGCATACCCTTCACACCGGCGACGCGACGAAATTAACCAATTGGGCAAAGACCCTGACCTTGCCTTCTGAACAAACTACTTTCTTCAACTTCCTCGCCTCGCACGATGGCATTGGGCTGAATCCCGCCCGCGGAATATTATCCAACGCCGAAATTGATTCGCTCGTCGAAAAAACTTTGGCGCACGGCGGCTTGATCTCATACAAAAACAATCCCGACGGTTCGCAAAGCCCGTATGAAATGAACGTCAATTATTTTGACGCATTATCCAACCCGAACGGAGACGAAGCGCTTGAAATCCAAATTGCTCGTTTTATCTGCGCCCAAGCGCTTATGCTTGCATTAGTTGGCGTGCCGGGCATTTATTTTCATAGTTTATTTGGTTCGCGCGGCTGGCTGGCAGGCATAAAGCAAATGGAGCACAACCGCGCCATCAACCGCGAAAAATGCGCTAGCGTTCAATTACAAAAAGAATTGAGCGCCGAAAATTCATTACGCGCAAAAGTATTCAACCAATATCGTCAATTCTTGCAGATCAGAAAAACACAACCTGCTTTTCATCCGCATGGCAGGCAAAACCTGCTTCATTTTCATAAATCTACATTTGCGCTTGAGCGAGTTTCAAGAGACGGAAATTCATTCGTGGTATGCTTACACAACGTCAGTTCGCAAAAAATCTCATTTTCCACTCAATACAAATCTGGTATTGATTTATTGAGCGACCAAAAAATTCAGTTATCCACTCTCGCGCTGGAAGCTTATCAAGCGTTGTGGGTGAAAATAAACTAACTTCATTGCGTAAAGGGGCAAAACAAAATCGGCTTATAACAATCACAACCCGTCGTCTGCTACTCGCAATGCTCTAGGAGAAGTATAACTATGTCTGAAGTTCACAATATCGGTTTCATTTCTACGCGCTTTGCCGGCACAGACGGCGTTTCATTAGAAACGGAAAAATGGGCAACCGTATTAGAACGGCTGGGGTACGCCTGTTTTTATTTCGCCGGCGAATGCGATCGAGACCCGACCAAGTCTCGGGTTGTAGCTGAAGCGTTTTATCGTCACCCGGAGATTGACGCGATCAATCAACAAGCTTATTCAGGTAGTTGGTCTCTCGCTAAAGAAGCGCGCGCGGAGCATTCTGAAATTTCCGCTTTGCATAAAGATTTTTTTTCAATCTATGTACGCCCGCCGCAAATGACGCGCCGCATTCACGAACTCAAAGAACATCTCAAAGCGCAGTTATATCAATTTGCCCAACATTTTGATCTGGAAGTTCTTATTGTTGAAAACGCTTTGGCGATTCCGCTTAACCTGCCGCTGGGTTTGGCGCTCACGGAATTTATCGCCGAAACGGGTTTTCCCACTATCGCGCATCACCATGATTTTGCCTGGGAGCGCCAGCGCTTTCAAGTTAATTGCGTAGCGGATTATTTAGCGGCGGCATTCCCGCCCACCCTGCCGTCCGTGCGGCACGTTGTGATCAACTCGGTGCAAGCGCAACAAGTCGCTTCGCGGTACGGCGTCACCTCGCGCGTGATTCCGAACGTGATGGATTTTGACTCGCCGCCTAGCGCCTCTGATTCTTACGCTGAAACGGTGCGCGCCGATTTTGGCATTGCGCCCCACGAATATTTTTTACTGCAACCCACCCGCGTGATTCAACGCAAAGGCATTGAACATGCGATTGAATTGGCCAAGCGTTTGGAACTGCCCGCAAAATTAGTGATTACACACGCTTCAGGCGACGAAGGCAACGAGTATGAACAGCGCGTGCGCGAATATGCGGATTTGCTCAACGTGACTGTGCGTTTTGAAGCCGATCAGGTGCAAGACCAACGCGGAACTACCGCCGACGGGCAAAAAATTTACACCTTAGGCGACGTATATCCGCACGCGGATTTGGTCACTTACCCATCCAGCATTGAGGGGTTTGGCAACGCCTTTTTAGAATCCGTGTATTATCGCCGCCCAATTTTCGTCAATAATTATTCGATCTATGAAGTGGACATCAAACCCAAAGGTTTTCACACCGTTTGGTTCGATGGCTATATTGATAAAAACGCATTGGGAGCGGCGCGCAAGATTTTACAAAACCCAGAGTTAGCGCAAGAATGGGCGGAATTAAATTATCAGCTTGCCCGACGCTATTTTTCATATAGCGTTTTAGAGCGGCGCTTGCAGGCAATTCTGGCGGATTGTTTAGGAAAACATGTATGAAAATAACTTTATTGCATTATTCCGCGCCGCCGATTGTGGGCGGGGTGGAAAGCGTTTTAGAACATCACGCCAATTTGATGGAGCGGCACGCGCATTCAGTTCAGGTGATCGCCGGGCGCGGCGAAACTTTCAGCGCGAAAATTCCGCTCCACCTCGCGCCGTTGGCGGATTCGCGCCACCCTGAAATTCTCGCCGTCAAAAAAGAATTGGACGCGGGAATCGTTTCTAAAAAATTTGACGAATTGGTTCGGCAAATTGAAGGCGAGTTGAAACCGCTCTTAGCGGATACGGAAATTTTGATCGCGCATAATGTGTGTTCGCTGAATAAAAATCTGCCGCTGACAGTTGCCTTGCATAATCTCACAAAGCAGAATCGCAAGATTAAGCTCATCCTTTGGCACCATGATTTAGCTTGGACGACTCCGCGCTACCGCGATGAGTTACATAAGGGCTTCCCGTGGGACGCGCTCAAAACCGCTTGGGCTGGAGCCGTTCAAGTCACCATCTCAGAAACGCGGGCGGAAGAGTTATCCGCATTGATGCACATACCCCACTCCAAAATTCACGTCATCCCCAACGGCGTAGATATTCAGCGCTTTTTCAAATTAGAGGCGCAAACTTCGGCGTATGTAGAAAAGCTGGATTTGATCAAAGCCAGCCCGTTGTTGTTATTGCCAGTGCGCGTCACTTCGCGCAAGAATATCGAACTGGCTTTGCAAATTCTCGCCCAATTAAGAACGCAATTTTCAAACGCAAAAATCATCGTCACCGGGCCGCTCGGTCCGCATAACCCAGCCAACCTAAAATACTTCAAGAAATTGGTTGCCCTGCGCGAAGCATTAAACCTAAAAGACGCGGCTTATTTTCTCGCGGAGTTGAACGACGAATTCATTCCCGACGCGGTGATTTCAGATTTCTATAACTTGGCGGATGGGCTTTTATTTCCGAGTAAAGAAGAAGGCTTTGGAATTCCCATTCTGGAAGCCGGTTTTTCAAACCTGCCGATTTTTTGCGCGGATATTCCGCCGCTTAAAAAATTAGGCGGCGAATTTGCCAATTACTTCGCTTTGGATGAAGCGCCCAGCGCGATTGCCCAACGCATCGCCGCTTATTTTTCGGTCAGCCCAACCTTCAAGTTGAAAGCCGAGGTTCGTAAAAATTACACTTGGCAAGGCGTATATGAAACCAAGATCGCGCCCTTGCTCGCGGCAAAGTAGGAGAAACTGCATGTATCCGATCAC
>JADLCG010000139.1 GCA_020847355.1 Anaerolineales bacterium
ATCTTTGACGGGCGCGAAGTCCTACGCTATACTCAGTTCGCAGTTTGTTTCAAAATATCAAAAGGAGAATTCCTATGTCTGATTTCAAACTTACTTACTCAACCATGTTCAACCCGCCGGATGAATTGCACAGCGGCTTCGATCAAGCCGTGAGCAACCTCAAAAACAACCTCGGCAAAGAATATGCCATGTTCATCAATGGCAAAGACGTGCTCGCCGATAAAAAATTCGACGATGTTTCTCCAGTCAATACTAGTTGGATTTTGGGGAAAATGCAGGAAGGCAACGCCAGCCATGCCAACGAAGCCGTGGCGGCGGCGCGCAAAGCCTTTCACGGCTGGAGTCATACGCCTTGGCAAAAGCGCATTGAATACCTCCGTAAAGCCGCGGGCTTGATCGAAAAGAGAATCTTCGAACTCGGCGCGGCAATGGCGTTGGAAGTCGGCAAGAATCGCATGGAATCTCTGGGCGATGTACAAGAAACCGCCGATCTCATCTACTATTCCTGCGATCAAATGGAAAAAAACGGCGGCTACATTGTTGAGATGGGCAAAGATCCCTTAGTCGGGTTTGAATCGAAAAACGTCTCCGTACTGCGCCCCTACGGCGTGTGGGTCATCATCTCCCCGTTCAATTTCCCGCACGCGCTCACCGGCGGACCGATGGGCGCGGCGCTCGCCGCCGGAAACACTGTCGTCATAAAAGCCGCGGAAGATACTTCCTGGGTGGTGCGTCTGCTGATTGATTGCTTCCGCGACGCCGGACTTCCAAACGGCGTGGTCAATTTCGTCACCGGACACGGCTCGGTTGTGGGTCAAGCGCTCGTTGACAACCCCGATGTGGACGGCTTCACCTTCACTGGCTCTTTTGACGTGGGCATGGGCATTTATCGCAACGTCGCTAAACGCAAATATGTACATCCCGTCATCCTCGAACTCGGCGGGAAAAACGCTTCCATCGTTTCCAAACATGCGGATTTAGAACGCGCCACGCTTGGAATCATCCGCTCCGCTTTTGGCTTACAAGGACAAAAATGCTCCGCCGCTTCGCGCGTGCTGGTAGAGGCTCCCGTTTACGACGACTTGGTCGCACGCCTCAAAAGCGCCGCCGAAAAATTAACCGTCGGCGACCCAACCGATAAAGACACCTACAACGGACCGGTCATCAATCAAGAAGCGTATAACAACTTCAAAAACTACGCTGAAGAAATCAATCAAGGCGGCGGGAAATTCCTCACCGGCGGCAACACCAAAGCCGGCGGCGCTTTTGACAAAGGTTACTTCTGCGAAAACACCTTAGTCATAGATCTGCCTTTCACCCATCGTTTATGGAAAGATGAAATGTTCCTGCCGATCGCCACTATCGGCAAAGTGCAAAGCATGGATGAAGCGATGCAAATCGCCAATGGCGTCAACTACGGCTTGACCGCCGGCTTCTACGGCTCTGCCGACGAAGTAGATTGGTTCTACGACAAAATTGAAGCGGGCGTCACCTATGCCAATCGTCCGCAAGGCGCAACTACCGGCGCGTGGCCCGGCTTCCAACCTTTTGGCGGCTGGAAAGGCTCCGGCTCCAGCGGCAAAAACGCGGGCGGACATTACTACGTTCCGCTGTACATGCACGAACAAATTCGCAACTTGGTGAAGTAAGTTCTATTCAAATAACGCTACACACAGGTAAATAAGCTAACGCTTATTTACCTGTGTACTTTTTACGCGAGATTTTCAAGAGCCGCATCAAACGGCTTTGGTAAAATCAAACTATGGACCCTGAAGATTCATTCACAGTTCGGATTGGGATGTTCTTTCTCGTCGTTGGCGGCGCGGCGCTACTACTCTTCATGGTTTCAGATATCGCCGATCAAGCCGATTTCGATTACTTTTTTGTCGCCATGATCTTCATCATCGTGGGCTATTCAATGTGGCGCAAAAAGCCGCCGCCGCCGCCCGCCGGACGTTTTGAATGGTTCAACAAATGGAACAGCGAAAGAAAAAAGAAACAGGAAGAAAAAAATAAACCAAAAGAAAAAAATTGATATGCCAAAACTTACTACGCTCAAAAAAGCAATTTCAGAATTAGTCAGCGATGGGGATGTCGTCTATGCCGCCGGGTTTACGCACTTAATTCCCTTTGCGGCTGGGCATGAAATTATTCGTCAAGGCAAATGGAATCTAACTTTGGCGCGCGCCACGCCGGATCTAATCTACGATCAAATAGTCGCCGCCGGTTGCGCGAAGAAAGTCATCTTCTCTTACATGGGCAATCCGGGAGTCGGCTCGCTGAGAATCGTCCGCTCGGCAATTGAAAAAGGTCAACTGGAATGGGAAGAATATTCACACTTCGGAATGATCACCCGTCTGCAAGCCGGCGCGGCTGGTCTGCCATTCCTGCCCATGAAACAAACCGGCGCCGAAGATCTGGAAAAAGCCAACCTGCTGATCAAACGAATCCCCGATCCATACGGCGGCAAAGACGTGATCGTCGTCCCGGCATTGAACCCAGACGTGGCAATTGTGCACGTCCAGCGGGCGGATAAAAACGGCAACGCGCATTTGTGGGGCATCATTGGCGAACAAAAAGAAGCCGCCTTCGCCGCCAAAAAAGTCATTCTCACCGCCGAAGAAATTGTAGATGAAGCTGTCATCCGCTCCGATCCGAATCGCACAGTCATCCCTAGCGTAATCGTCAGCGCTGTTTGTCACACGCCATTTGCCAGCCATCCATCTTATTCACAAGGTTATTACGACCGCGACAACGAATTTTATTTAGCTTGGGATAAAATCAGCGAATCGCCAGAAAGCGTCAAACGCTATTTAGACGAATGGGTTTATGGCGTGAAAGACCGCAACGCTTATTGGAAAAAACTTGGCGATAAAACTCATAAACGCTTAAAGGTCAAACCAAAATACAGCGAAAAAATAAATTACGGAAGCTACTAAGTGAATATCCCACATTTTGATTTTGGCGGCGATAAAACGCCCCTGCATTTTCTACACGCCAACGGCTACCCGCCTGAATGTTACCAAACTCTATTTGAATTTTTTCAAACGCAATACCATCTCTTCGGGATGAAACTTCGCCCGTTATGGGCTGACGCAAAATTATCCGACGTAAAAAATTGGCGAATCCTCTCAGACGATCTGCTTCGCTTCTTGCCCACGCTGACGGCTGATCCTGTAATCGGAGTTGGTCATTCCGTCGGAGCGACTGTGACCCTGCGCGCCGCGCTTCAGAATCCGCAAAAATTTCGCGCCTTAATTCTGCTTGATCCCGTCTTATTTGTTCCATCTTTTATTTTGCTATGGCGCATCATTTACGCGCTCGGCTTGGGCGCAAAATTTCACCCGAAAGTAGCCGCAACGCTTCGCCGCCGCAAAACATTTGATAATCTTGAGATCGTTTTTCGCGGCTATCGAACCAGAGAAGTTTTCAGACACGTGAGCGATGAAAACCTAAAGAACTATATTCAAGGGATTACGCAACCCAAACCTGAAGGCGGCTTTGAATTAATCTTCTCGCCGGAATGGGAAAGCAACATCTATATGACTGGCTTGCAAGATTTTGATATTTGGAACAACTTACACAAATTACAAATTCCAACTTTAATCATCCGAGGAAGCGAGTCGGATACATTTACTAAAAAAGCACAGAAGCTGATAGAGAAGAAGAATCCGAAAATACAGTTTGAAGTTTTAGAAAAGGCAACTCATATTTTTCCGTTGGAATATCCAAAAGAAGTTTTTGAAATTACGAGAAAATTTACATGTTAGTAGAAAAAAAATACAAAAAAGCGACAACTGCCTTTTTATTACTACTTTGGGGGATTAGCACGCTCAATATAGCGTGGCTTCCACTGATAACATTTTTTGACAATACACCAAATCAGAAAACGCCCGTATCAAGCACATATAATTATCTGATTATTTCAACTGAACGCCTTAAAAACTATGCTGAAAATTGGAGCGAATATCGAACAAGCACAGGATATAAAGTGAGAACAGTTTTACTTAAAGAAGGCGCAACTGAAGAAAATGTTCGAGAGGCAATATTAAACACATACACCGAAAGTGGAAGACCTTATCCATTTTACGTTCTTATTATTGGGCACGCGCATCCAAACTCTAACGTTCCTGAAGCGTATATCCCAACTGCTCATTTTCAAATCGCGCCCAAGTATAAGGGATTGTTGCAAAGCGAATTTGTTTCAGGAGACAATGGATTTATTGCGAATACAGAAGATTTTTCTTTTCTTCCTATTGCCATCGGAAGAATCCCAGTTGGAGCATGGATATTAAAGCTAAGCGATCCGGAATTCTATCCTTTCAACCATAATATGTTTGAAAGGATAGAATCTTATGAAAAGAATCCACCTACAGGGAAACAACTAAATCAATTTGAATTC
>JADLCG010000140.1 GCA_020847355.1 Anaerolineales bacterium
AATTTCCCGCAGATTTCAAAATTGAAGAAGGCGCCGAATTGCAGGTGACCGATGAGGACGGCAACCATCAAATGGCGTTCGTCGAAAGCTTTGACGATAAAACCGTCCATTTGGATTTCAACCATCCGTTAGCCGGCGCGGTCTTGAATTTTTACGTGAAAGTGATCGCCTTGCGCGAACCAACCGCCGAGGAATTGGATCATGGACACGTGCATGAAGGCGATGGACATCATCATTAATTCAAAAAACTCTCTCAATTATTTGAGAGAGTTTTTTTTGTCTGCCAATTCCAAGCTTGTTTAATCCCAAACCCAAAGAAGATCAGCCCTAAAACCACGCCGCCAAAGTTGCCGAGAAATTCGTTGACGGTCTCCCATTGACTGCCAAATAAATATCCTAGCCCGCCGTAGCCAAAAACCCAAACAGTTTCGCCCAGCAGGTCGTAAATGAAAAACCTTTGAAAGGGGAGGCGAGTGGCTCCTGAAAGTAAATTCACCGGTAAAGCAATCGCGGTGACTAGAAATCTTGAAAAAAAGATCGAGAGCGCTCCCCAATTTTGAAACGAGCGCTCGGCTTGGCGCCATTGCGGCGCGGCGCGAAAGCGAGCCGATATTTTTTCGTAGGAATAAAACCCAAGCGCATAACTTAGGCTGTCGCCTAGCAGTACGCCAATGATGCCGATCAGGGAAGTTATCCGCCAGTCCAAAATTCCCTGATGCGCAAATGCGCCCGCCGCAACGACGAGCAAAGTACAGGGGAGCGGAATTCCCAACCCGCCGATGAACAGAATAATTCCCAGCAGGGGAGCGCCGTAGTTGATAACTTGGGTTAGCAAATATTCCGACATGAAAATTAAGGAGCGGGCGGCGCTTGATGCGCGAGTAAAGCGGCTTTGACGGTGTTGATGACGTACTCGGAATTTTCTGGATAATATTCAGCGTTCAAGTCTTCTAAGCTTTTCTTATCGTTTTTTTTATCAAACGGGATAGCCAGCGCTTCATATAGAACCGGCTCCGGCACGCCGTATAGACGCGCGATGAAAGGTACGGTCATCCATTCGCGCACCTGTTCCACGTCGGTTTCCAATTTTTCCGGAAAATGATCGGGCGGTCCGTGCCGATCAAATTTTTGAAAGGCGTGGAATGCGCGCGCGCCGAAAAATAGAATTAACAGGCAACCCAAAACGGTCAATCCGATGATGATGAGGCGTTGTTTTTGACTTGAATTAATCGGCATAAAATGACTGTAATAAAAGCTTTCAGGGCAATTGTTTCAGATAATGTCGAATTTTAACCGGTGGGACCCGAAGGAGTAGGATTATCTTTTGGTTGATTGAGCGGATAGCCTTCAAAATAAAAATTGTCAAAAGCGATGCCTAAGCTATGCAGGCCAACCACCAAACCAACTCTGCCGGTGATCGCGTCCATGGTTGTGCTGGTTACTAACTGTCCATTGATCCGAATATTGATCGTGCTTTTTCCGCCATCCGAGACAATTTCTGTCTCCAGACGATTGGTTTGCGCGCCTGGGTGTAAGTTCCCCGTGGTTTTCCAGCCGTCATCAATCAAGGTGTACCAAAGATTATTGTCGTTATTGAAGAGCCAGGCTCCATATACCTGCCAGGTGGTAATTTCTATATCTACATAACTGCCATTTTGTTCGCGTAATAATAAGCCAAAGCCGCGATCTGAATAGCCGTCAAGAAAAGTTGCGTCAACGCCCATCTTGTAGTCTTGAGGTTTGCCGCAATCTTTACAGATGGCCATATACCCGCCCCCGTCAATTGCAATGGGATAGGGACCCATTTTCATCACTCCGCCTTCAATTTTGCATTGACCGCACTCAACCCAACGACCGGTATCCGAGCTGAAATCATCTTGAATGATGGTTGGCCCTGGCGTTGCCGTTTGCGTCGGCGTGGAAGTAGGTAAGGGCGTTGAAGTGGCTGTGGCGCGCGCCGCTTCCGTTTGTGCCGCTTGATGAGCTTGTACGGTTACGTCTAACGCCGCCATGGTTGCATTCAAACTGAGCATTTTGCCGGTTGCCGAGACGTTTGGCGTGGGCGTTGCGCTTTGTCCGCACCCGGAGACAAACACGACGATTACAAATAGCCATATGAATTTATAAATTACAGTATTGCCGTAGCTTTTCATGAATTACCGCCTTCGATAAGTTTTTTAGGACAACCTGAGAATAAACCAACTGCCTTTGCTATTTAATTTATTCCTGCCACTCTAATTCAAAATTGCCGACATAGACGGTATCGCCTTCTTGGATGCCGGCTTTGCGTAAGGCTTCGTCCACGCCGAGTTTCGTCATCATTTTTTGGAAGCGGCGTACTGAGCCGTCATGTTCCCAATAGGTCATTTTCGCGGCGCGTTCAATCGCCACGCCGGTGATGCGCCATTCTGATCCGTCTTCGCGCGCGATTTCAAATTGATTGGGATCCACTTCCGGTTTGTAAACGGGGAGCGTCTCTTCCAATTCAAGGATCGGCGTGTCTGCCAACTTTCTAAAAGCGGCGATCAAGATTTCGCGGGTGTTGATTCTAGCCATAGCCGAGGCGGTGATGATTTCCACCTTTTTCTTTTTGAAGCTGGCTTGAATTTCAGGCAGGCGCGCTTGTACGTCCGGCTGATCAATTTTATTGATGACGACCACCTGCGGTTTACTGCCGAGCTTTGCATCGAACA
>JADLCG010000141.1 GCA_020847355.1 Anaerolineales bacterium
TGTGTGGCGGGCAATAGGATATTGAGTTGTTGACCCAGAGCGCCGAGATTGTAGCGGCTGGCGGTGGGCATTAATACCGAGGCGAGTTCGTAAGTATCCAGCGTTTGTTGATATTGAAATAAACCCGCTTTACGCAGAAAGCCAATATCAAATTTGACGTTATGCCCCAGGATGGGAGCGTCGCCGATGAAGCTGGTTAATTCATGCGCGATATCTTGCAAGCGCGGCGCTTGGCGCACCATGGCGTTATCAATGCCGGTTAAACCGGTAATAAAATCCGGGATTGATTTTCCCGGATTGACGAGCGTGTTGAATTCAGCTTCGATGCGGCGCCCATTAAATTTGACGGCGGCAATTTCAATAATTGCTTCGCGGCTTTCGTCTAAGCCGGTAGTTTCAATGTCCACAGATACGATTGTCGTCATATTAGAACAAGTGTACCATATTTATTTCGAGCTGATTTTTACGCGGCTTTGTGCGATTGCTATGTCAATTATGACGATAGAAAACATCCACATAAATAAACGATAAACTGTCGTTGAAAATAAGGCGTGCCGATTTAATGCCCAAGTATCTCCCAAGATGACAGGGACTAACGTAAAACCTGCGGTGAGGAACATCCAATAGCCAACCCACGCCCAGGCGACGCTAGCTTCTTCTCGAGTTTTTAGCGCGAGCAGAGTAATCCCAAATAACAAAAGTCCGCTTAATAAAAAGGGCGTTGTATTTTCCGGGTGTAGCGCTTCGCCGACTAACATTAAATAATGACGAACCAAATTTGATCGCGAAACGTCGAAGTAGGTTTGTTTGATTTCCGTGAATGCAGAAGGAAAATCTTTGACGATTTTCAAAATTGGATATCCGGGATGGATCAGCATAAACTTAATTAATGCTTTTGATGAATTTTGCCTAAACCATTCTGGATATTCTTGAGATTGGGGATCGGGCATCCCCAAGGATTTCAAGGCGTTTATCCGCGATTCGCTGACCAGTAAATCATCTTGGTAGATATTAATCATTTGGACTTGCGAACGCGTGCTTTGACTTGCCGTAGTAAACCCAAGGACGAGAACGAAACTTAGAAATATCAGCGCAGAGATGAAAACCTTATTTCTGTGTGATTTATTAATGTAAAGAGCAAGAAGGATCATTCCCATCGTAACCAGCGAGACGAATAAATTGGCGTCCTTGAGAAAGGTCCATAAGAAAAAAACAAGCGCCCAAAACGTAAGATAGGTTTTGGCTTTTGAATATTCGTTTGCGTAACTTAAAAAAACAAATTCAATCAATAGAGCCAGTTGAATGGCAAATAAAGAAAACGTCAGAGATTCGGACATGAGAATACTATCCCAATCCGCAATCTGTGGGGTAAAGGCAAACATAAGAATGAAGCCTGCGCTTAGCGCTTTTAGGCTTGCGTTTGTCAGGCGTTTAGAAACTATGTACGCGAGGAGCCCCCATCCTAGAACAGAAAGAACAAGCTGTAAAATGACGATGCGAGTGAAACTTGGCTGAACGATGCGGCGGGCAGTTTCCAGCGAGCCGTTCACTAGGATTTCATAACCGGTTTTTGGCTCTAAAATCTTATAGATCAGGTTGGAGCTTAATAAACGTCTTCCGGTCAAAATTTCGCTTGAAAATAAAGGGACTTGAGAAGCCTCAATGTAACTGATCGTATCATTACTGGCAATGGATAGTTTTGCGGAACCGTAAGAATATATCCGCATGAACGATAAGATCGTAATAATAAAAAGAACCGCGAATTGCGCGCCTTTTTTGATATTAAATAATTTCATTGCCAGACTATTACCGTGGAAATTAAGCTTCGCCGAAGAGACGATTGAGCTCTTGCATTTTCTCCACGGAGATGGCTCGCGTTTTGGATTTCTGCCGCAGAAATTCTTTGACCTGTTTCAACTTCAGCGCCGGAACGGACGAGTCATTTGGGATTAATTCCGCGCTTTCATGGGTGAAAACCAACAACGCTTGAATTTCCGGTATTTCTGATCCGTTTAGATTTTTTTCGAGAAATTTCTTTACGGAATTAATTTCGGAGTTGGCTTCAATATCCGGGCGGCCAATTCCTTCCTGACCAAAGATGCGCATATAGTTTTGAAAGAATCCGCCGCCGCTTAACTTCCAGCGGTTTTTCACGAACTCAACTTTACCCGCCTGATGATAGGGGAGTAGCGCCCAAACTCCCGCCGGTCCCACTAATAGGTGTGAGGCTGGCGTAACGTAATGATATAAAGCAAAGTCGCTGTGTAAGCCTTTTAATCCCGCGTCAAGTTTTTCGTCCGGGCGCGGAGACCGCCCCCAGCGATTGCCCATATACATGCCGACTTGAGTTAAAAGATAACCGACGATCAGACATAGAATTGAATAGCCGAACCAATCCGGCTTTGAAAATGAAAGATACATCCCGCCGCCCAATACGAGCAGAGCGCTGATGCTAATCCAGTTGCCGATCTTTTTATTTCTTTCAATAGTCGCTTCGTTTTTGATGATTTTCATGTTATTTCTTTAAGCTCTCTTCGATTGCAGTTTTCATTGCGTCTAGCACTTTCACATCTACGGCATGTTTCGCCACGCGGACGGCGCTTTTGATGGCTAGCGCATCCGAACGACCATGCCCGATGAAGACTAAGCCATTCACGCCTAGCAAAGGCGCGGCGCCTTGTTCGCTGGGGTCGAGCAATTGCTTGATTTCCCGCAACGCCGGCTTGACCAGTAGACCGCCTAATTTTGTCAGCAGACTTCCGTTTTTGATAATCTCGCGGATTTTATCGGTGATCAGTTTCGCCACAGCTTCGGACGATTTTAACATTACATTGCCGGTGAAGCCGTCGGTAACCGCCACGTCCACTTTGCCGCCGATCACTTCTTTGCCTTCTACGCTTCCGAAATAATTGAACTTGGCGGCTCTAAATAAAGGCGTCGCCGCTTTGACTAATTCATTTCCCTTGCCGTCTTCTTCGGCGTTTGAAACCAAGCCGACTTTTGGATTCTTAATCCCAAGCACTTTTTCGGCGTAAATGCTTCCAAGGATTCCAAATTGATATAAATTCTCCGCCTGACAGTCCGGGTTTGCGCCAATATCCAAGACCACGCAAATCCCTGTCGCGGTAGGAAAGATCGGGGCGAGCGCTGGGCGGTCCACGCCGCGAATGCGCCCTAATCGAAATAGCGCCGTCACCATCCCTGCGCCGGTATTCCCAGCCGTGACAAAAGCGTCGGCTTCGCCGTGCTTGATCAGGTCAATTCCAATTGCCATTGAATTCGCCGCATCTTTTGCGCGCGCCTTCAGGACGAGTCCTTCGCCTTTAACATCCATCGCGAGCATGTCCGGCGCGTTGACTACTTTGATCTTCAGCCCGTTTGTCTCGTATTTCTTCAATTCAGATTGAATAAGCGCTTCGTTGCCGACTAAAATAATTTCAGCCCCAAACTCCTTTGCGGCTTGGACCGCGCCTTCCACATCCGGCGCTGGGTAGTTATCGCTTCCCATCGCGTCCACTACAATTCGAGCCATATAAACTCCTCTAAGATAATTATGCTTGACAAGAAAAGCAAGCCGATTATAATACGCCCTGCTTAGGCGCTGGTGCTGGAATTGGCAGACAGGCACGTTTGAGGGGCGTGTGGCGCAAGCCGTGGAGGTTCAAGTCCTCTCCAGCGCACAAGTTCCTGCAAAGGAAGAAAAACTCCCGTTAGGGAGTTTTTTATTTAAAAGATAGGCAAAGTGAAGAAGAACGTCGCGCCTTTTTCATGCCCTTCAGATTCAACCCAAATTTTGCCGCCGTGAAATTCAACGATCCGCTTGACCAGCGCCAGCCCCACGCCGGTGCCTTCGGTATTTGCGTCTAATTTGTTGAACAGCCCAAAAATTCTTTCCGCGTAAATTGGCTCAATGCCGATGCCGTTGTCTTTGACGAAGAAAGTCTGCGCGCCGTCAATTAGTTGGCAACCAATTTGAATAACCGGCGCGCTTTGCTTGCCCATAAATTTTGAAGCGTTGTCAATCAAGTTTTGGATGACTTCGACGATTCTGATGCGATCCACATTGACTGACGGCATGAGCGTCTCTACCTGGACTTGGATTTGGCGCGCTTGCAAACGGCCTTGGGTTAGCTCCAGCGCTTCTTCAACGAGATCGCGGAAGGGGACAATTTCCGGCATGTTCGTGATCCTGCCGATGCGCGAAAGTTCCAAAAGTTCATTTAAGAGTCTTTCCATTTTGGCGACGGCGTCCATAATGCGCGTGGAACTGCGTTCGATTCGCTCCTGATTGCCGGAAAGGATATCTTGCTTGAGAAAACCCGTGAAGCCTGCAATGGTGATCAGCGGCGCTTTGAGGTCGTGTGAAACGGTGTAAGTGAAGCGTTCCAACTCGTCATTTTTACTTTGTAACTCGGCGAGCGCATTTTCTAATTCGGTAATTTCGTGAAGCGTATAAAGCAGGCAAGGTTCATTGCCTACGCTGATGGAAGAGACTGAAAGTAGAATTATGGCGTATTGACCCTGCTTCTTACGGAGCGTCGCTCGGAACTCGCGGACATAGCCCTGTCGCGCAAAAAGCTCAATGTATTGATCGTGTTCTGCCGTAACCGCCCAGAGTTTTAACTCCTGCGCCGTGTGGAGTAGAATTTCTTCGCGTGCGTAATTGGTCAAAAGTAAAAAGGCTTCGTTGGCGTCTATCATAATTCGGTCAGAGACTCTGCCGATCGCCATTGGAACAAAAGAGCCGTGAAAGGTGGACTGGAATTTGGCTTCTGAGGCGTGGAGTTCTTCGTTGGCAAGTTGATTTTTAATAGTTGAGCCTAGCAAGCCAGCGGAGATTTGTAAGGCGTCCACCTCGGCTTGCGACCAAGGCATTTCTCGAAGGTAATCGTCAAAGCCGAGGATGCCCCACCATTTTTCATTCACAAAGATTGGCACATCTAAAAGGGTTTTGATCGCTTTTCGGCTGGGAGTGTTTGCCCAATTTTCCGGAAATATTTTTGTGGAGTTATAAAAAGGCTTTCCGAGAATCATGGCTTTGCGCCAAGAGCCTTCGCCTTCTCTATCCAGCGGCGAGTTTTGATATTCAGGATTGTTGATTTCTGTAATTTGCCCCTCTGCCGCCCATTCGTAGGTTTGGCTGGTGACTAAAATGCCGTCTTTTTCAGAGTTTTCAAATAAATAAGTATGGCTGGCGTTGGCGGCGTTACCTAAAGCTTCAAGCATTTGATTGATGTTATCGCGCCAATCGGTTGAATCTAATAATAGCTGAGCGGAGGCGGCGGTGGCGGCGAGAATATTTTCTTTTTGACGAAGCTTGGCTTCCGATTCGTTACGGATCTCAATTTCTTGCGTTAGCTCTCTGAGCGCGTTTTTTAGTAACTCCGCTAAAAACCATTGTAAAGCGGCGACTCCGCTTAAGCATACGCCAAGCACTAAGCCAAAACCGAGGATTGCGTTGAGGCTTTGATTCTGCCAATTCCAAGTTGCGAATAGATAAGCGATTTCGCCTAATAGCACAGCCAGCCATTGGACTCGCGTGTTGAATAAAATGGCGGTTAATATCACCGCTAGGACAAATTGCAGAGCGCTGGCTCCCGATAGATTAGGCTGGGCGGCGAGGTGTGTCCCCGTTAAAATGAAAATGAGCGGCGGGAATAATCTTGCGCTCTTCCAATATTTTGTATAAGTGATCGCGCCGCCTAGCGCCAAAGCGCCGCCCATTCCCAACAAGAGGAGCGCGGGCTGGCGTATAGATTGATGAATCAACGCGCTTAGTAGCGTTGATAAGATCAA
>JADLCG010000142.1 GCA_020847355.1 Anaerolineales bacterium
TTTGCGTCAGATGTACGCCGCCACTGAGAATGTAGATCGCGCCATCGAACTCGGCGATTATGTTTTATTGGACGTTGAATCTGAATTACCCGAACTCAACCGCTCAGGCTTTGCGACTTTTATCCGCGACGAAGAGCGCGATACTGAATGGCCCTATAGCGGTTTCGCTAAAGAATTGATCGGTTTGAAAGCTGGAGAAAGCAAAACCATTCAACACGCCTTCCCAGCCGATTGGGAAGTGACCGAATTACAAGGCAAAGACGCAGAAATTAACGCCACGATCAAAACTGTGCGCGGCGTAATCCTGCCGGATATAGACGAAGCCTTCGCCAAGCAAACCGGCGCAGGCGAAACGGTGGAAGCCCTGCAAGAAGCCGTCAAGAAAGACGTGGAAACTCGTTCGCAAAACGAATACGACGATAAATATTTTGTGGATTTGATCGAAAAAGTCAAAGAAGGCTCAACGATCAAATATCACGAACATACCTTGGAACACGAAGGCGAACACGTGCTTTCGGATTTGTCCAACCGCCTCGCGCAACAAGGCATGGATTTAGAAACTTACTTCAAAGTGCGCCAAACCACCCGCGAAAAATTCATCGAAGACGAAGTGAAGCCCGTCGCTAAAAAACGCTTGGAACGCAGTCTCATTCTGGATGAATTGGTGCGCGTGGAAAATATCCAGTTGGATAACGAAATGCTCGATGCGGAATACGGTAATGCGGTCAACAGCCTCGCTATGCAAGGTTTCGATTTCAAGAAACTGCGCGGCGGCAAGCAAGGTCAAAAGCAAATGAGTCAGGCGATTGCGATGGACGCCGCCAACCGCGTGATGACGCGCAAAGCGCTGGAAATGCTCAAAGCGATTGCGACTGGCAATTACAAACCCGTAGAAGAAGCCAAAGCGGAAGAGGAAACTGCCGCCGAGGAAAAAGCTTCCGAGTAGCCGCCTGCCCGTTTTGGGCAAGCAGGTAAAACGTAGGAAAGAAGCGTGCGTCGCGTCTAAAAGATTGGGTCAAACCGTCCGCTAGAGGCGACGCAATTCACTTAAAAGATTAATAAAAATCCAATACATTTTGGGTATGATTGCCCAAATTAAAGGAGACCAACATGATTCCTGATTATAAAAATGTAGTGCCGATGGTGGTTGAAAACACGGGGCGCGGCGAACGCGCTTACGATATTTACTCGCTTCTCTTAAAAGAGCGCATCATTTTTCTTGGCACGCCGATTGACGATCAAGTGGCGAACGTGGTCGTGGCTCAATTATTATTTTTGACTCACGAAGACCCGGAAAAAGAAATTCGTATGTATATCAACTCCCCGGGCGGCGTGATCTATGCCGGGCTGGCGATTTACGATACCATGCAGATCATCCCCAACCCGATCAGCACCGTGGCTGTCGGCGTGACCGCTTCTTTCGGGACCGTTCTGCTGACTGCCGGTACGAAAGGCCGGCGCTACGCCCTACCCCATGCCACTGTTCACATGCACCAACCGCTCGGCGGCGCGCAAGGGCAAGCTACTGATATTGAAATTCAAGCCAAACAGATCTTGCGTTTGAAATCTTTACTCAATGGCGTGATGGCAAAACATACCGGTCAGCCGCTGGAAGTGATCGAGCGCGACCTTGACCGCGATTACTATCTCGACGCGCAACAAGCCGTAGAATATGGCTTGGTGGATCATGTAATTGAAACGCCTGAAAAAATCGTTAAGTAAAATTTGAAATGCAAACAAGACCTCGAAGAAATTCTTCGAGGTCTTTACTTTATAATAGGCGTTTATCTTTGCAAGACGGAGAATAAGAGATGACTTTCTCAATTGTCGCTTGTGACTTGAAAGCAGAAAGCTGGGGCGTGGCTGTCGCTTCAAAATTCCCGGGGGTTGGCGCCGCCGTCCCCTGGGCAAACGCGCAAGCGGGAGCGCTCGCTACGCAGGCTTACGCCAACACTTCGTTTGGACCGAACGGCTTGAAGCTATTAATGAAAGGGCTTTCGGCGAAAGAGACTCTCGCCAAACTGCTCATGGACGATGCCGACCGAGAATTGCGGCAAGTAGGAATCGTGGACTTCAATGGAAAGGCTGTCACCTACACTGGCGCGGGTTGTCCGAATTGGGCGGGCGGAATCGCCGGTAAGGGTTACGCGATTCAAGGCAATATTCTTGCCGGCGAAAGAGTCGTCCGCGCTATGGAAAAGAAATTCCTCAGCGCCACAGGCGATCTGCCCACGCGCTTACATGCCGCTTTATTAGCTGGCGATCGCGCCGGCGGCGATAAACGCGGAAGGCAATCCGCCGCGATTTATGTGGTCAAGCCGCACGGCGGCTATGGCGGCTTCGTTGACCGCTGGATTGATTATCGCGTGGACGATCATGCCGACCCCGTCCCGGAATTGGGCAAACTGCTTGAACTGCACAAATTATATTTTGGGAAAAGTCCGCATAACGAAAGGCTCGCGCTCAAAGGCGCGGCGCTCTTGCAAATGACGGCTATACTCAAAAACGCCGGTTATTTGAAAAAGAACGGCGCGTTCGTCTCAGCGTTCAACGCTTTTATTGGAGATGAAAATTTTGAAGAACGCGCCGACCCGCAGGCGCAATGGATTGACAAGCCTGTGATGAAATACTTAACCAACAAATTCAAAAAGTGATTGCCAGAAATATGCTCCCTGCTCACATCAAAGCGCTCATCCTGGATATGGACGGCGTGATCTGGAAAGCCGATGCGCCCATCGGCGATTTACCCGCAATCTTCAAAAAGATTCAAAAGCGCGGTCTAAAATTTGCCTTCGCCACCAACAACGCCACGAAGACGCAAGCTGAATATCAAAAGAAACTAAAAGCCTTAGGCGTAGAAGCGGAAATTGACCAAATTGTCACTTCGGCGATGGGCGCCGGTTCTTTGCTCGCCAAAAACCACCCGTCAGGAACGAAAATTTTTATGATCGGCGAAGAAGGCTTGCGCCTCGCCCTCGCCGAACGCGGCTACGAAATTCTCAGCGTGGCGAATGCGCAACAAGCTGAAGCCGTCGTCGTGGGGATTGACCGCGAAATCAATTTTCAAAAAATGGCAGAAGCCACTTTGCTCGTCCGCAATGGCGTTCCGTTCTATTCCACCAACGGCGATAAAACCTTCCCTACCCCGCGCGGCGAAATCCCCGGCTCTGGCGCTTGGCTCTCTGTAATCGTCACCGCCGCCAACGTCCAGCCCATCATTGCCGGCAAGCCCGCGCCGGAACTCATGGAGCTTTCGCTCAAACAACTCGGCGTTTCAAATACAGAAGCGCTCATTGTCGGCGATCGGCTCGAAACGGATATTGCCGCCGGTCAGGCGCTGGGTTGTCCAACCGCTTTGGTCTTGAGCGGCGTTTCTACAAAAACGCAGGCGCTAAACTGGAATCCCAAAATAGACATCATCGCGGACGATCTCGCCAGCTTGGTTGAATAATATGCGCCGTCTGTTTTATGCTTTAGGCACGGCGCTGCTCTTGCAAAGTTGCGCGACTCCCAATCTGTGGGGCAACCGCGTAATTTCAACTGCGGAAGTTGCGACTTTAGAATCCACTGCGACTTTGATTCCTGTCCCAACGGAGACCTTGCCGCCCAGCCTTACGCCGCCTTCCACGCTGGAGCCTGCCGCAACACCCCAAGCCGCCGCCACGCCGCCAGTTCTTTCGCCAGCCGAGAAAATCAAGCGCGTGATCATCATCACCTTTGACGGAATGCGCGCCGACGCAGTTGAAGCCGCGCCCATGCCGAACTTAATGATGATGATGCAAAA
>JADLCG010000143.1 GCA_020847355.1 Anaerolineales bacterium
CAGTGTGGTGCGCTAAAGTCAACAAACCTAAGGGGCGGTCGCCCACGCGCAAAGGCGCGGCGATGGACGAGTAATTTTCATCATAACCGGCGGATAAGCCAGAGGGCCACATCGGCTCATCGGGACGACGAATAATCGGCAGGTCTGCCAGTAGCGCCTCTGCCATTGCGTAAGTGGAAGTTGGCTCAGCGATACAAACATTTTCCAATTCCGTCGGGCTGACGCCCTGAACGGCGGCAAGACAGAGTTTGTCGTCTTCCAATAACCAGATCGCCGAAATGTCCACCGGCAGGCTTCGATTCAATTCAGAAAGAATGGTTTCAAAAACTTCTTCCACGCCGGTATTGGTGGAGATTAAACCAGCCACGTCGCGCAAACTGTCTGCGGTTTGCCTGCGCCAGCGCTCAGAACGGTATAAATCCGCATTGCGAATCGCCGCCGCCATCGTATCCGCCACGGCTTCAAACATCACTTGATCGTCCTTGGTGAAGGCATTGGCTTTGTCCGATTGAACGTCCAACAAGCCGACAACCTTTTCGTTGAAAATTAGCGGGACGCATAATTCCGAGCGAATATTTTTAGGCGGCAGAGGCGAAGGGACGTAGCGTTCGTCTTTGGTTACGTCATTGACGAGGATGGTTTTACCCAGCCGCGCCGTCCAGACCATAATTCCCTGCGGGGTATCCAGAGAAATGGTATAGCCTTCCAATTTTTTACTGCGCCTGCCGCTCCCGGCTTCATAGGCGATGATTCTACGATTGGGATGCACAGTGAACAGCGAAACATGCGGATATTTGAATTGGCGGTGAATCAAATTTGCCGCTTCATACATAATTTCCGATAAATTCAAAGTGGAAGTGACGCTTTTGCTGACTTCCGAAACCAAGGTCATTTGATCGGCGCGGCGGCGCAAGTTGCTGTATAGCCGCGCGCCTTCCACGGCGCGGGCGATATTATCCGCCAGAGCGTTGAGGATTAAAAGATCGTTGGGATGAAAAGCGTGCGGCTGATTGCTTTGCACGTCTAACACGCCCAAGACGCGCTTTTCCACTTTGAGCGGGATGACCGCTTCGGATCTGGTTTCAGGCAAACTATCTATGAAGCGATAATGCGCGTCCGCTAGAACGTCATCGCAAACGATCTGTCTGCCGGATTGAACGGCTTCGCCGATCAGCCCCTGCCCCACTTCCACCTCTAAAGCGACGGCGGCTTTTCGCCGGCCTTTGCGCGGAGCAACCGCGCTGGAGCGAAAACGAAGCGTTTCGGAATTTGGAGTCAAGGTGAAAATGGCGACGTAGTAAAAATTGAAAGTCGTTTGAATCAATTTGGTGACGCGCTTGGCTAATTCGTCCACGCTGAGGGCATTGGCGATTTGCGCGCTGACGTTTCTAACTAAATTGATTTGGCGCAAGCGGAATTGTTCCACTTCCGCGCGGTGTGCGGCATATAAACCGGTGGCGGCGATTTGCGAAATGCTCTTGAGCAAGTTTAATTCTTGGGCGGAAAAAGCGGGACCTTGGGCGCGGGTAATTTGTAACGCTCCCAGCGTAAACCCCTGATCTTCGAGCAGAATCGCGGCTAAAGTCCGGCGCGCAGCGCTTTTCGTCTTCGCCTTTTGATTTTTATTTTGGATATATGGCTTATGCGCTTGAACGGCTTGCTTCATTCCATCCAAGGGCGGAGCGGGCGGAAAGATCGTTTCTGCGCTCCAATCCGGCAGACGAAAGACGCTTTCATTGAGCCAAACATCCACTTTGCCTTTGAGCAAATGATTGGTCATCGCAATGATGCGATCGCGTTGGGCGATGAGCGAGTTTTCGTTGCGGAGTTGTTCCCCAAGGCTGGCGAGTTGCCGCCAATCCCACAAATCAGGATGTTCAATGCGCGAAGCCACATTCATATATTATGCTCTGCGTTTAATCATCGTCAGCGTGTTCGTTTTCCCCTTTGATTCGTAATGGACTTCGTCCATCAGCTTACGCATGAGGTACACGCCCAAGCCGCCGATTTGGCGCTCGGAAAGTTTGGCTTTCAGGTTGGGCTGTTTCACCTTGGCGGGGTTAAATGGCGCGCCTTGATCGCGCATTGTGATTACGATGGCGTCGCCTTGCAGTTCGCAATTCAAATCCAAAGTTGCGTCAGTCACGCCGACATAGGCGTGTTCAATGATGTTCGAGGCGGCTTCGTCTGCGGCGAGTTGCAGGGAGTAAATTTCTTTTTCGGTAAAACCGCCCGCGCGCGCAACCTCGGCGACGAACTCGCGGATTTCATCCAGAAATTCAAATTTAGCTGGGTAAGTGATCTTTGACATGGCTCTCGGCGTGATAATGAAACAAGAAACCGCCCCATGAAGCAATTCAGAGGCGGCTCAAAAATTGAGGCGAACGCGCCGCGCGTCCTAGAAATTTCCTACGGCTTCAACTGAGTTATCGAAGGTTTTGAAGAGTTCAGTGAAACCGGCAAGTTCGAGGGCTTCGCGGATTCTATCCGGGACTTGCACTAAAACCAATTCGCCGCGGTTGTATTTTTTACAATTGCGCTGACAAGCCAACAAGGCGCGAAAGCCGGCGCTGGACATATATTCAAGCCCGCTCATCTCGACGGCGATTTTGAATCTGCCATTTTCATTGAGCTTTTCGAGGGCTTTGGCAAATTCTGGAGCAGTGGCGCTATCCACGCGCCCTTTGACTGCCACCAAATCGCCGTGCTTGAATTCTTGCGTGGTAATTTCCATACAATCCTCCGCGAGCAGAATAGTTTTCTAGAGTACGTTCAAAAAATTATAACACGTTCCTTTTTATAGCAAAATTATTTTTCAGAAGCGAATCTCCAAAGCGCAACGCAAAACTTTTGCAAATCGTTTACAATATGAAATCTACGTAAAGGAGATATGATGATGGGCGAACCCGTACTCGTTATGTTGGTGGAAGACAATATAGATCACGCTGAACTCGTAATCCGCACATTAGAAGATCATCGGATTGCCAACCGCATCAAACACTTTTCCGACGGTCAGACCGCGCTCGATTATTTGATGAGACGCGGCGAATACGAAAATCCCGAAACCAGTCCCCGCCCGCATGTGATCTTGTTAGACTTGCGCCTGCCGCGCGTGGATGGGTTGGAAGTATTACGCATCGCCAAAGAAGACCCGGAAGTGCAAAAAATTCCAGTCATCGTGCTGACCACCTCCGAAGCGGAACGGGACGTTGCCCGCGCTTACGATAATCATGTCAACAGTTATTTGGTCAAGCCGGTGGGGTTTGAAGAATTTAGCAAACTGATGAACGATCTCGGGTTTTATTGGCTGGGATGGAACACCAACCCGCAAATCTAAGAGCCGTGAATTGCCATGACGGATGAGACAATCGAAATTCTACTAATTGAAGATGATGACGCTCACGCGGAATTGATTCAAAGAGCCTTCGAGGATCAAGAAAGCCCCGTTCAGATTCGGCGCGTTAAATCCATTGCGGAAGCCCGCATTTATAAAAAGAATAAAGAACCGGCGCTGATCATCGCGGATTGGCGCCTGCCAGACGGCGAAAGCATGGAACTGCTTCCGGCGCAACCCAATTCCCTAAATTCCGCCCCGATCATTCTAATGACCAGCTACGGCAACGAACAAATTGCCGTCGAAGCGCTTAAATCCGGCGCGCTGGATTATGTGGTCAAGAGTCCCGAATCAATGTTGGATATGCCGCATCTGGCGGAAAAAGCGATTGAACAATGGTTGGCGCGCAAAGAAAAGAATCGGATTCAAATCGCGTTGACGGAGCGCGAATCGCAATTCCGCTTGCTCGCTGAAAACGCCAGCGACGTAATCTCGCGCCTCACCACCGACGGAATTATTTTATACATCTCCCCGGCTTGTACCACGCTCCTCGGCTACGCCCCGGAAGAACTGATCGGCGTTTCAGCTTTAGATTTTGTAGAAGCCAGCGAACGCGAAGAAGTCTCCGCTAATTTTATACCGACCGAGAAAAACGAAATCAACACCATTGCTTTTCGCATACGCGCCAAAACTGGGGAATACATCTGGCTGGAAACCTCGGCGAAGGCAATCATAGATCCACAGACTTCTGAAATTATCGAAATTCAAGCCGCCTCGCGCGATATCACCGAAAGAAAAAAAGCCGAAAAAGAATTACAAGCCGCGCATGAAGATTTGCAAGAAGCCTACGAAAAAACCATCGAAGGCTGGGTTCACGCGCTGGACTTGCGCGACCGCGAGACGGAAGGTCACACTCAGCGCGTGACCGAACTCACCCTGCGCGTCGCGCAAAAAATCGGTTATTCCGAAGATGAGTTGATTCACATTCGGCGCGGCGCGCTCCTGCATGATATGGGCAAGATGGCAATTCCCGATGAAATTTTGCAAAAGCCTGGTCCGCTCACCGAAGAAGAATGGAAAGTGATGCGCAAGCATCCCGAACACGCTTACAACATGCTTTCGGCAATCGCCTATTTGCATCCCGCTTTAGACATCCCGCTTTATCATCACGAACGCTGGGACGGAAGCGGCTATCCCAAAGGATTAAAAGGCGAGGCGATCCCTAAAATTGCGCGGCTCTTCGCTATTGTGGACGTTTGGGACGCGCTCAGTAGCGACCGCCCATATCGCAAGCCCATGCCGCGCAAAGACATCATCGCTTATATAAAAGAAAATACAAATCGCCTCTTTGATCCAGAACTTGTGGAAGTTTTCCTTTCAGTAATTGATACGCAAATTTTCGGCACAAAACAAAGCTGAATTGACACGCCTTCCCACTTCGAGTATGCTTGCGCCGTTCGGGCAGGCCCGGCGCGGCAGAGCCTTTCAAACCCCGCCAGGATCGAAAGATAGCAACGGTAAGAAAACGTCTCTGGGCGTTGCCGGTAGCCTGCTCGGACATTTCTAGTTCAGCATACCGTTAGGTATAATTCCCCACATGTCTGCAAACTTAATAAAAATCATCAGCGCGGCAATCATTGGCGTTGCATTAGGCATCCTCTACGGCTGGGTGATTGATCCGGTTCAATTCACCAATCTAACGCCCAATTTACTGCGGGAAGATTATCGCGCAGATTATGTCCTCATGGTCGCCGAAGCCTATCACGGCGAAATCAATGCCGATCTCGCCGCGCGCCGCCTCGGCGTACTTTCCAGCGAAGCTCCGGCGATTCTCGTCGCCCAAACATTAGCGTACGCCCAAGCTAATCAATTCACGCAAACTGAAACTAATCTTTTACAGGAACTACTTTCAGCCATGCAAATCTATCAACCGCAGAATAGCGCCAACCCATGAAGAGACCCGCTTCTCGTAACTTGACGCTTTACCTTGCGCTCGCGCTCCTCGCCGGACTGGGGGCTGGTCTGGCTTACTCATGGTTAATCTCCCCCGTCACATACACAGACGCAAACCCCGCCCTGCTTCGCGCAGATTTCAAAGATCAATACCGCACCGTCATCGCCGCCGCCTACGCCGCAACGCGCGATCTACCCAGCGCGCGCGCGCGGCTTCAACTGCTTGGGGACGCCGATCCGATCGGCGAATTGAGCGCCCAAGCCCAAAGAATGCTCGCGGCGGGCGAACCTTTTGAAAACGTCCAACCGCTGGCGCAACTCGCCGCCGATTTACAACAAGGCTTTGCGTCCATACAAACCGCCAAGCCGCCCCTAACCGAAATCATTCAGACGCCCAGCGCCGAAGTTCCCGTCATTGAAACCTTGCCATTAACTGAAACGCCTCTCGCTGAAGAAACGCCCGTCGAGTCAACGCTCGCGTTTGAACAGACTCCGTTAATTCCGCAAAACCCATTGATCACTTCCACGCCCAGACCCACCGTCACCGCAAAACCCGTCATCGGTCAGCCTTTTACTTTAGTAGGTCAAGATACCGTGTGCGATACTTCGCTTAAGCAAGGCTTGCTCCAAGTGATCCTAATGGACAATCGGCGCAAGCAAGTTTCTGGCATGGAAATTACGCTGACTTGGAATCAAGGGGAAGATCATTTCTTCACCGGTTTCAAGCCCGAACTCGGCAACGGCTACGCAGACTTTATTATGCAAGCCGAGACAATTTACAGCGTCCGCATTGTCGAAGGCGGTTCTTTTGTCCCGAACATTACCGCGCCCACCTGCACAGCGCCAGACGGCTCCAGTTATCTAGGCGGGTTATTGCTCACCTTTCAACAATCTTAAGTGGATGCGCCGAATTTCTACAACTTCTTACAAGCCGATTCGTTATATTGCATAACGATAAACTTAAGGAGTAAACGATGAATACGTCTCATGCGGGAGAAAAACCCGGCTTATATACAACCATCGCCGTTATGACTTTAGTCAGCGGCATTATCAATCTTTTTTGGGGGTTTGTCGCTTCCGCTTCGGCATTAGCCACAGTAATTGGCGCAA